>NZ_JBIQHY010000033.1:0-37138 GCF_044508335.1 Actinomadura sp. | reverse complement strand
GCTTACTTAACTTAAGTAAGCATGCCCGTGTCGGAGCGGGCGCCGCGCGGCCGGAACCCCCGCCGACCGGACGCCATCGGCCGCGGCGGGATGGTCGCGGCGGGATGGTCGCGGCGGGATGGTCGCGGCGGGATCGATCGCAGTGGGGAGGTCCGCATGACCGGTGCACCGGCCACGGCGCGCACCGCGGCCGGGCATCCGGCGGCGCGGCCGGCGCCCACCGGCCGCATCCTGCTCGCGCTCGCCGCGGCCGGGATGGTCGTCTCGGTGCAGCAGACGCTCGTGCTGCCGCTGCTGCCCCAGCTCATGGTCCGGTTCGACGCGCCGATCACCGACGTGACGTGGGTGTTCACCGCGTCGCTGCTGGCCGGCGCGGTCGCCACCCCGCTGCTGACGCGGTTCGGCGACATGTACGGCAAGCAGCGGATGATCATGCTGACGCTGGTCCTGCTGCTGGCCGGGTCGGTGGTCTGCGCGGTGTCCGGATCGCTGCCGGTGCTCATCGCCGGCCGCGCCCTGCAGGGCGTGTCGTCCGCGATGATCCCGCTCGCCATCGGCATGATCCGGGACGCCTTCCCGCGCGAGCGGATCACCACGGCGATCGGCGTGGTCAGCGCCACCATGGGCGTCGGCGGCAGCGCCGGCATGATCGTGACCGGGCTGATCGCCGCCCGCACCGACAGCCACCGCCCGGTGTTCTGGATCACCGCCGCGCTCGGCGCCGCCGCGCTGGGGCTGGTCGCCGCGTGCGCCCGCGACGCCGGCGTCCGGGCCGGCGGGCGGCCCGACCTGCCGGGCGCGGCGCTCCTCGCCGCCTGGCTGGTCTGCCTGCTGCTGGGCATCAGCGAGGGCAACGCGTGGGGCTGGACGTCCGCCCGCGTCCTCGGCCTGTTCGGCGCCGCCGCCGCGCTGTGCGCGGTCTGGGTCGCGGTGGAGCGGCGGGTCCGCGCCCCGCTGGTGCGGCTGAACCTGCTGGTCGGGCCCCGGTCGCTGTCGGCGAACCTCGTCTCCGCGCTGCTCGGCTTCTCGATGTTCGCCGCGTTCACGCTGATCGCCGGGTTCGTGCAGGCCCCGTCCGCGGAGGTCGGGTACGGGCTGGACGGCTCGGTGCTGGACGTCGGCCTGTACATGCTGCCGAGCACCGCCACGATGCTGGTGTTCTCGTGGACGTCCGGGCGGATCGCCGCCCGGATCGGCACCGCCTGCACGCTCGCGGTCGGGTCGGCGTTCGCCGGGCTGTGCTACGTGTGGCTCGCGGTGTCCAACTCGCACGTGTACGACATGCTCGCGTTCAGCGCCATCCAGGGCATGGGGTTCGGGATCGCCTACGCGGCGCTCGGCACGCTCGCCGTCCAGCACGTCCCGATGGACCAGAGCGGCATCGCCAGCGGCATCAACTCGCTCGTCCGCACCACCGGCGGCGGCGTCGCCGGGGCCGTCACGGCGGCGGTGCTGGCCGGGCGGGTCGTCCCGGGGACCGACGTGCCCGCGCTCGGCGCCTACGAGCTGTGCTTCTGGATCGTCGGCGGGGGCGCCGCCGCGGCCGCCGTCATCGCCGTCGCGCACGCGCTGCGGCACCCCGACTGACCGGGCGCGGCGTCGGCCGGCGCGGGCCGCCGGAGCCGGACCGGACGGCGCGGGCCCTTGACGAACGGGCCCCGGGACATGCCCTATAGGGGTGCGGCCCGAAATCGCCGACCGGGGCCGCAGGCCAGACCGGGCCAGGGACCCGCCACCGGGAGGACCACATGGGCGCCTACGCGGCCGCGTACGAACGCAGCATCGCCGACCCGACCCGCTTCTGGGGGCTGGCGGCGCGCGACGTCCGCTGGCTCGTCCCGCCGGACCGGGTGCTGGACGACGGCGCTCCCCCGTTCTACCGCTGGTTCACCGGCGGCGAGCTGAACACCTGCGACAACGCGCTGGACCGGCACATCGAGGAGGGCCGCGGCGACCAGGCCGCGCTCATCTACGACAGTCCCGTGACCGGGACGGTGCGCACCTACAGCTACCGGGAGCTGACCGGCCTCGTCGCGCGGTTCGCCGGGGCGCTGCGCGCGCAGGGCGTCGACCGCGGCGACCGCGTCGTCATCTACCTGCCGATGATCCCCGAGGCGGTCATCGCGATGCTGGCGTGCGCCCGGCTCGGCGCGGTGCACTCGGTCGTGTTCGGCGGGTTCGCGGCGCGGGAGCTGGCCGTCCGCATCGACGACGCCCGCCCGAAGGCGGTCGTGTCGGCGTCCTGCGGGATCGAGGCGGGCCGGATCGTGGCCTACAAGCCGCTGCTCGACCAGGCGCTGGAGATGGCGCGGCACAAGGTCGAGCGGTGCGTGGTCCGGCAGCGCGAGCAGCTGCACGCCGACCTGGTCAAGCCGCGCGACGTCGACTGGGACGAGGCGGTCGCCGCCGCCGAGCCCGCCGAATGCGTGCCCGTCGCCGCCACCGACCCGCTCTACATCCTGTACACCTCCGGGACGACCGGGCGGCCCAAGGGCGTCGTCCGCGACAACGGCGGGCACGCGGTGGCGCTGCGCTGGTCGATGGAGAACGTGTTCGGCGTCGGGCCCGGCGACGTGTTCTGGGCCGCGTCCGACGTCGGCTGGGTCGTCGGGCACTCCTACATCGTCTACGCGCCGCTGCTGACCGGCTGCGCGACCGTCCTGTACGAGGGCAAGCCGGTGGGGACGCCGGACGCCGGCGCGTTCTGGCGCGTCGCCGCGCAGCACCGGGTGAAGGCGCTGTTCGCCGCGCCGACCGCGATCCGGGCGATCAAGAAGGAGGACCCGGACGGCGCGCTGCTCGCCGGGCACGACCTGTCGGCGCTGGACACCCTGTTCCTCGCCGGGGAGCGCCTCGACCCCGACACCTACCGGTGGGCGACGCGCATCCTGGACCGCCCCGTCGTCGACCACTGGTGGCAGACCGAGACCGGCTGGCCGATCGTGGCGAACCTGCGCGGGCTGGAGCCGATGCCGCTCAAGCCGGGCTCGCCCTCCGTCCCGGTGCCCGGGTACGACGTGCGGGTGCTCGGCCCGGACGGCTCGCCCGTCCCGCACGGCACCGACGGCGACATCGCGATCCGGCTGCCGCTGCCGCCCGGCACGCTGCCCACCCTGTGGCAGGACGACGAGCGGTTCGTCGAGTCGTACCTGACGAAGTTCCCCGGGCACTACCTGACCGGGGACGGCGGGCACATCGACGAGGACGGCTACGTGTGGGTGATGGGCCGCACCGACGACGTCATCAACGTGGCCGGGCACCGCCTGTCGACCGGGACGATGGAGGAGGTCATCTCCTCCCACCCGGCCGTCGCCGAGTGCGCGGTCATCGGCGTCCACGACGCGCTGAAGGGGCAGGTCCCCCGGGGGCTCGTCGTGCTGAAGAGCGGCGTCCTCGCCGAGCCGGAGGAGCTCGCCGCGGAACTGGTCGCGATGGTGCGCGAGCAGGTCGGGCCGGTCGCCTCGCTCAAGGAGATCACGGTCGTCCCGGCGCTGCCGAAGACCCGCTCGGGCAAGATCCTGCGCGGGGTGATGCGCGGCATCGCCGACGGCGCCGAGGTGACCGTCCCGTCCACCATCGAGGACCCGGGCGTCCTGGACGAGCTGCGGCCCGTCCTGCGCCGCGGCTAGGAGCGGCCGCCGGTCCGCTTCGGCCACAGCAGCACCACCAGGCAGACGCCCGCCGCGGCCAGCGCGATCTGCAGGACGGTCTCCCACAGGCTCCAGCCGCCGCTCGTCAGCCCGAACACCTGCGCCAGGCCCGTGCCGGCGAACGCGGCGACGACGCCGGTCGCCATCAGCAGCCAGAGCGGCATGCCCGGCCGGCCCGGCACGAGCAGCCTGCCGAGGACACCGATCACCGCGCCCAGGACGACGGCGGCCGCGAGCCCCCCGATGGTCATGGCGCGCTCCTCACCCCTGTCCCCCGGCAACGGCGCCTGGAGCCCTACCCGCGTCCCGGCGGGCGACACGGGCGGGCGGCACGGGCGGGCGGCACGGGGGCGGTGCCGGGGGGCGCCGGCGCGGGGGGTGCACCGGGAGGCGTCAGCGGACGACGAGCGCGTGCCGCCCGCGCGGGACCAGCTCGCCGATGACCGGAGCGCCCGGGATCTCCCCGGCGACGAGCAGCCCGCCGGAGGTCTGCGCGTCCGCCAGCAGCAGCCGCTCCTCCTCGGCGATCCGGCGGAAGTCGGTGTGCGGGGACACCCACGACAGGTTCCGCCGCGTCCCGCCCGGGACGAAGCCGTCCCGGACGGCGGCCCGCGCCCCGTCCAGGTAGGGGACGGCGGAGGCGTCCACGACGGCGGTGACGCCGCTGGCGCGCGCCACCTTGTAGAGGTGGCCGAGCAGCCCGAAGCCGCTGACGTCGGTGGCGCACTCGGCGCCCCGCTCCAGCGCGGCGAGGCCCGCCTCGGCGTTGAGCCGGACCATCGTCTCCACCGCGTGCGGGAACACCTCCCCGGTGGCCTTGTGCCGGGCGTTGAGGACGCCGGTGCCGAGCGGCTTGGTCAGCGACAGCGGGACGCCGGGACGGCCCGCGTCCAGCCGCAGCAGCCGGGCGGGGTCGGCGACGCCGGTCACCGCGAGCCCGTACTTGGGCTCGGGGTCGTCGATGCTGTGCCCGCCCGCGATCGCGCAGCCGGCGAGCGCGGCGACGTCCCGGCCGCCGCGCAGCACCTCGCGGGCCAGCTCGGCGGGCAGCGCGTCGACCGGCCAGCCGAGCAGGTTCAGCGCCATCAGCGGCTCGCCGCCGACCGCGTAGACGTCGGACAGCGCGTTCGCGGCGGCGATCCGCCCCCAGTCGTAGGCGTCGTCGACGACCGGGGTGAAGAAGTCGGCGGTGGACACCACCGCGCGGCCGCCGCTGATCCGCAGCACGGCCGCGTCGTCGCCGTCCGGCCCGCCGACCAGCAGGCCGTCGCCGCCTCCGGTGAGGCCGGTCACGAACCGCTCCAGCACCCCGGGCGGGATCTTGCAGGCGCAGCCGCCGCCGTGCGCGTACTGCGTCAGGCGTGCGACGGGGGCGAGGCGGGTCACCCGCACGATTTAACGCACAACTACCGCAAATGATCAAGAAACGGACAGTACGCGGGCCGTTACCGAGGAGCGAACATCCCGCCCGACCTGCCGATAAATCCGCGGAACCCTTGTCCGAACGACGTTCGGCATGATGCGATTCAGTCTCCTGCAAGTCATCACTTACTTTTTGAGGGGCGACATGGGGATTCGGAAGCAGGGCGCCGGGCGAGGCTCGTCGCCGGAAAGGCGGCGGGCCGAACCCGACGGGGCCGTCGCGGGCCGGACCGTCTGCACGACCCTGGCGAAGACCGCCGCCGAGCACGGGGACCGGCCCGCCTACTCCGACCGGATCGACGGCGAGTGGCGGACCCTCACCTGGGCGGACACCCGCACCCGCGCGCTGGAGACGGCCGCCGGGTTCGCCGCGCTCGGGCTGGCGCCCGGCGACGTCGTCGCGCTGATGATGCCGAACCGCTCCGAGCACGTCCTGGCCGACCTCGGCGCCGTGCACGCGGGCGGCGTCCCGACCACCGTCTACGCGACGCTCGCACCGGACCAGGTCGCCTTCGTGGCCGGGCACTGCGCGGCCAAGTACGCCGTGCTGGACGGCGCGGACCAGCTCCGCCGGTGGCGGCCCGTCCTCGACCGGCTGCCGGAGCTGCGCCGGGTCATCGTGGTGGACGCCGCCGCCTGCCCGCCCGGCGACCGCTACCTGACCTGGGACGACTTCACCGCCCTCGGCCGCGAGCGGCTCGCCGCCGACCCGGCCGGGATCGACCGCCGCTGGCAGGCGGTCGAGCCCGAGGACACCGTCACCCTGCTCTACACCTCCGGCACGACCGGCGACCCCAAGGGCGTCCTGATCACCCACTCGATGGTGCTGCACGAGTCGGCGATGGTGAAGCGCAGCTCGGTGCTGCCCAGCCACCCGTCGGGCGTGTCGTACCTGCCGTTCGCGCACATCGCCGACCGCGTCCTCAGCTACTACCTGCCGGTCACGCTCGCCGCGCACATCCACTTCTGCCCGGACCCGACGCAGCTCGCCGCCATCCTGAAGGAGGTGCGCCCGCACTCGTTCTTCGGCGTGCCGCGCGTCTGGGAGAAGCTCATGGCCGGCATCCAGGCCGTCCTCTCCGCCGAGCCGGACGAGGCCAGGAAGAAGGCCGTGGCCGCCGCCCTGGAGGCGGGCCGGGCCTACGTGACGGCCCAGGAGTACGGCAACACCCTCACCCCGGAGATCACCGCGGCCTTCGAGCGGGCCGACGAGGCCGTCCTCACGCCCATGCGCGCCCTGCTCGGCCTGGACCGCGTCCGCCAGGCGTCCAGCGCCGCCGCGCCGCTGCCGCTGGACGTCGCCCGGTTCTTCTCCGGCCTCGGCCTGAAGATCTTCGACGCCTACGGCATGACGGAGACGACCGGCGCCATCACCGCCAACCTCGCCGACTCCTTCAAGCTCGGCACCGTCGGCCGCGCCCTCGAAGGCGTCGAGCTGAAGCTCGCCGACGACGGGGAGATCCTCGTCCGCGGCGCCACCTGCACCCCCGGCTACCTGAACCGCCCGGACGCCACCGCCGATCTGATCGACGCCGACGGCTGGGTGCACACCGGCGACATCGGCCGCCTCGACGACGACGGCTTCCTCAGCGTCGTCGACCGCAAGAAGGAGCTGATCATCACCGCGGGCGGCGAGAACATCTCCCCGTCCCTCATCGAGAACCACCTCAAGGAGCACCCGCTCATCGGGCAGGCCCTCGCCTTCGGCGACCGGCGCCCCTACGTCGTCGCGCTCATCACCCTCGACGGCGAGGTCGCCCCGGTCTGGGCCGCCGCCCACGGCATCGACACCACCGACCTCGCCGCGCTCGCCGACCACCCCCTCGTGCAGGAGGAGGTCGCCAAGGCCGTCCAGGACGCCAACGCCCGCCTGGCCCGCGTCCAGCAGGTCAAGAGGTGGCGCGTCCTCCCCGCCGAGTGGACCGCCGAGAGCGAGGAGCTGACCCCGACCCTCAAGCTCAAGCGCCGCGTCGTGCACACCAAGTACTCCCCCGACATCGACGCCCTCTACGAGGGCTGACCGGGGCACGGGGATACGATCACCAGCGGAGGCGTGTGAGCGCCTGGTGGCCTCCCCGGCCTTCAAAGCCGACGGTCCCGAGGATCTCGGGACGGCGGGTTCGATTCCCGTACGCCTCCGCCGCGCGGCCCGTCCCCCGGCAGTCCGGGGGACGGCGTAGCGTGGAGGCATGCGGGGGCGCAAGATCGCCTACGGGGTCATGATGGGGACGTGCCTCACGCTGTTCGTGCTGGCGTGGGCCGTCGTGCGGGAGTGGTCGCACACCGCCGCGATCGCGATGTCGGTGGCGGCGCTCGTCATCCCCCCGTTCGCGGCGGTCGTGGCGAACTGGAACATCGACCGCCGCGACTGAAGGCCGCCCCGCTGACGGAAAAAGGCCAGAAACAGGACGAAACGGTCTGAACTCGTCGTTACTCGCGGGTTTCCGGGGTACGGTCCGGTTCATGGGGCGGATCACCGTGCGCAGGCCCGTGCTGCGGCTCAGTACGAGCGGGGTGCGCGGGCGCAGACCCGACACGCTCGCGGTGGAGGAGCCGCTGGAGATCCGGGTCGCCGGCAAGCCGCTCACGATCACGATGCGCACCCCCGGGCACGACTTCGACCTCGTGGCGGGGTTCCTGGCGGCCGAAGGGGTCATCGGGGGCGCGCAGGACCTCGCGACGATGCGGTACTGCGCCGACGCGCACGAGCAGAACACGCTCGACGTGGTGCTCGCGCCCGGGGTCGCGCCGCCCGACGACTCCATGACCCGGGCCTTCACGACGACCAGCGCGTGCGGCGTCTGCGGGAAGGCGAGCATCGAGGCGCTGCGCACCGACCGGCCCTACGAGGTGGGCGGCGACCCGGTGCGGGTCTCCCCGGAGGTCCTGGCCGCGCTGCCGGAGCGGCTGCGCGCGGCGCAGCGGGTGTTCGACCGCACGGGCGGGCTCCACGCCGCCGGGCTCTTCGACGCGGACGGCGGGCTGCTCGCGCTCCGGGAGGACGTCGGGCGGCACAACGCCGTCGACAAGGTCGTCGGGTGGGCGCTGCGGCGCGGGCGGCTGCCGCTCACCGGGACCGTCCTCATGGTCAGCGGGCGCGCGTCGTTCGAGCTGACGCAGAAGGCGATGACGGCCGGGGTCCCGGTGCTGGCGGCGGTGTCGGCGCCGTCGTCGCTGGCGGTGGAGCTCGCCGAGGACGCCGGGATGACGCTGGTCGGCTTCCTGCGCGGCGAGACCATGAACGTCTACGCGGGCGCGGAGCGCATCGCCCTGTGACGGGCGGCACTTGTCATCACAGGTCGAAAACCAAGCGGTAACTTGTTGGCCCGACCCCAAGAAACCACGGGTCTCACCGGAGTTGACTGCTCCCCCAACGGCATACGCGCGCGCGGAAGCGAGGACGGCATGACGAGGCCCCTGACAGACGGCGGAGCCGGCATCGACGAGCGCCATCCGCCGATCAAGCCTCGGCGCGTCTCCTTCGACTGGTCGCAGACCCCGCTGCACTGGGTGCCGGGCGACCCCGTCGCGACGCACATCATCAACTCGTTCCACATCGTCCTGCCCGAGGGCGAGAAGTGGTTCATCCAGTGCGTGAAGGACGCCCGCCCCCACATCAAGGACGAGCGCCTGCTGGAGGAGATCAAGGGCTTCATCGGGCAGGAGATGGTGCACGCCCGCTCCCACCAGGGCGTGCTCGACCAGATCCTGGCGGCCAACGGCATCGACGTCTCCAAGATCACCGACGCGGCGGCGAAGGGCAACGCCGAGCGGCCCGCGCAGATGGCGGCGCTCAAGGAGAGGAACCCGCGGGCGTGGCGGCGCCGGCTGCGGTTCGAGCTGGCCGCGGTCGCCTCGATCGAGCACTACACCGCCGTCCTCGGCCAGTGGATCATGGACAACGAGCGGTTCGAGAAGGCCGGGGTCGACCCGACCATGCTCGACCTGCTGCGCTGGCACGGCGCCGAGGAGGTCGAGCACCGGTCGGTGGTGTTCGACGTGTACAAGGCCATGGGCGGCCGGTACCCGATGCGCGTCGCGGCCTGGGTGGTGTCGCTGTTCTTCCTGTACTGGGCGCTGATCGGCGGGTCGCTGTACCTGCTCAAGCAGGACCCGACGATCAAGGGGCGGGTGACCCTGCCGCGCGTCTACCGGGCGTACCGGCGGTCGGTCCGGCTGGGGCACGTGCCGGGGATCTTCAAGCTGCTGCTCGGCGAGGCGCCCGTCTACCTGAAGCCGAACCACCACCCGTCGAAGGTGTGCTCGACGCCGCGCGCCCTGGAGTACCTGATGCGGTCGCCCGCGGCGAAGGCCGCCGGCTACGACCCGTACTGACACCGAGCCCCCGCCTGAGGGCCCGTACCGCCGCGCCGTACGGGCCCTCGGGGTTTCCCGGGGCGCGATCCCCGGGCCGGCTTCCCGTGTCGGGGCTCACGTCCGCGTCCTCTTGACCGCGGGGGCGGTCCGGCACTTTATTAGCAAGATGTCCAATAAAGCGGCCCCCGGCCCCCTTCTCACCAGGCGCCGGGTCCGCGGGGACGGCGTCGACCTCGCCGTCTACGAGCAGGGCGACCCGTCGCGGCCGACGGTGCTGCTCGTCCACGGCTACCCCGACACCCACGCGGTGTGGGACGAGACGGCCGCGCTGCTCGCCGGGCGATTCCACGTCGTCCGGTACGACGTGCGCGGCGCGGGGGCGTCCACGCGGCCGCTCGGGCGCAGGCGCTACACGTTCGAGTACCTGATGTCGGACATGCGGGCCGTGCTGGACGCGGCCGCGCCCGACCGCAGGGTGCACCTGGTCGGGCACGACTGGGGGTCGATCCAGGGCTGGGAGGCGGTCTGCACCATGCCGGACCGCTTCGCCTCCTTCACCTCCATCTCCGGGCCGTGCCTCGACCACGCCGGGCACTGGATGCGGCGCCGGCTCGCCCGCCCCACCCCGTCCAACCTCCGGCGGGCGGCGGGGCAGGCCCTGCGGTCCTGGTACATCTGGTTCTTCCAGACGCCGGTCCTGCCGGAGCTGCTGTGGCTGGCCGGAGGGACCCGGCTGTTCACCCGCGCCCTGGCCGCCGGCGAGGGCGTCGCGCCGCGCCCCGGCCACCCGGCGCGGACGATGGCGCGCGACGCCGCGGCGGGGGTCGGGCTGTACCGGGCGAACACGCCGCGGCGGCTGCGCAGGCCGCGCGACCGGCGCACGGACGTGCCGACGCGCGTCATCGTCCCCACGAAGGACCCGTTCGTCTCCCCGCACCTGGTGGGCGGCCTTGCCGCGCACGCCCCGAACCTGTCGCTGAGCGTCCTGCCCGCCGGGCACTGGGTGCCGCGCAGCCACCCCGGGGACGTGGCGCGCTGGGTCGCCGAGCACGCCGCCGAGCACGCCGCCGGCGGCGCGGGCTGACCGCCGCCCGCCCGGGTACCCGTAGGGTGATCACCGGGGAGGGATGCCGCATGGCGGACGCCGTGGTCATCGGCGCGGGCCACAACGGGCTCGTCGCGGCCAACCTGCTGGCCGACGCGGGCTGGGACGTGGAGGTCCTGGAGGAGCAGCCGGAGCCGGGCGGCGCCGTGCGCAGCGACCGCGGCGCGCACCCCGACTACGTCAGCGACGTCTGCAGCGCCTTCTACCCGCTGGGCGTGGCGTCCCCGGTGATGCGCGCGCTGGACCTGGAGCGGCACGGGCTGCGCTGGCGGCACGCGCCCGCCGTCCTCGCCCATCCGCTGCCGGACGGGCGCGCCGCCGTCCTCGAACGCGACCGCGACGCCACCGCGGCGGGCCTGGAGGCGCTCGGCGCGGGCGACGGCGACGCGTGGCTGCGGCTCTGCGCGCTGTGGGACGAGATGGGCGAGGGCGTCCTGCGCGCCCTGCTCACCCCGTTCCCCCCGATCAGGGCGGCGCTGCCGCTCGCGGCGGCGGTGCGCCGCGCGGGCGGGCTCCGCGTCGCGCGGTCGCTGCTCGCGCCCGTCCGCACGCTGGGCGAGCAGGAGTTCACCGGGCCGGGCGGGCCGCTGCTGCTCGCCGGGTCGGCGCTGCACACCGACATGTTCCCCGAGTCGGCGGCCGGGTCGGTGTTCGGCTGGCTGCTCGCCATGACCGGCCAGCGGCACGGGTGGCCGGTGCCCGAGGGCGGCGCGGGCGAGCTGGCGGCCGCGCTGGTGCGGCGGCTGGAGTCGCGCGGCGGGCGGCTCCGCTGCGGCGTCCGCGTCGAGTCGGTCGTCGTCCGGGACGGGCGCGCGCTCGGCGTGCGCACCGCCGGCGGGGAGCGGGTGCGGGCGGCGAAGGCCGTGCTCGCCGACGTGGCGGCGCCGGCCCTCTACGGCGGCCTGGTCGGCTGGTCCGATCTGCCGGCCTCGCTGCGCGCCGACATGCGCCGCTTCAGCTGGGACCACGCCACCTTCAAGGTCGACTGGGCGCTGTCGGGCCCCGTCCCGTGGGCGTCGCCGGGCGCCGCTCGGGCCGGGACGGTCCACCTGTCCCCCGGCATGGACGCGCTGACCCGCTACAGCGCCGACCTCGCGACCGGCCGCGTCCCCGCCGACCCGTTCGCGCTGCTCGGCCAGATGACGACCGCCGACCCCGCCCGCTCCCCCGCCGGGACGGAGTCGGTCTGGGCCTACACGCACGTCCCGCACCGGGTGAAGGGCGACGCCGGGCCCGACGGCATCACCGGCGCCTGGGACGAGCGTGACCGGAACGCCATGGCCGACCGGGTCGAGAACGCGGTGGAGCGCCTCGCGCCCGGCTTCCGCGCCCGGATCCTCGGCCGCCGCGTCATCGCGCCGCCCGCGTTCCAGGAGCACGACGCCAACCTGCGGAACGGCGCGCTCAACGGCGGCACCGCGCTGCTCCACCAGCAGTTCGTGTTCCGTCCCGTCCCGGGCCTCGGCCGGGCCGAGACGCCGGTCGCCGGGCTGTACCTGGCATCGGCGTCCGCGCACCCCGGCGGGGGCGTCCACGGAGCCTGCGGGGCCAACGCCGCCCGCGCCGCGCTCGCCCACGCCGGGCCCGCGGGGCGCGTGCTCACCCCCGCCCTCGGCGCGCTGCGCCGGCTGCTGGCTCCGTAGCCCCGTTTTTGGCCGTCGCGGGGTTTTCCTGAGCGCCGGAACATGCGACCTTGACAGGACGAGCCGGGCGGCAACGACCCGGCGACCGGCACCGGAGCGTGAGTTATGCGGATTCGCGACATCCTGCGGCGGAAGGGGAACGCGGTGGCCACGGTTCGGCCCGACGCCACCGTGCGGCAGCTGCTCGCCGTCCTGGCCGAGCACAACATCGGGGCGGCGGTCGTCTCGCCCGACGGCGCGTCGATCTCCGGCATCGCGTCCGAGCGCGACGTGGTGCGGCGGCTCCATGACCACGGCGCCGGCCTGCTCGACCGGCCCGTCTCCGAGATCATGACAGCGGAGGTCCGCAGCTGCGGCCCCGGCGACAAGGTGGAGGACCTGCGCCGCACCATGACCGAGCACCGCTTCCGGCACGTGCCCGTCGTCGAGGACGGCCGCCTCGCCGGGATCGTCAGCATCGGCGACGTCGTCAAGAGCGCCATCGACGAACTGGAGAGCGAGCGCGAGCACCTGGTCGGCTACATCCAGGGCGCCCCCTGATCCTCCGGGGGGCCTACACGTAGGCGGGCAGCGGGCGGGCGGCCGGCGCCGACTGGACCTCCCGGTAGGCCAGGGCGAGGCGCTCCGCGGCCGTCCGCAGCGTGTCCGGCGGCAGCACGTACGGCAGCCGGACGTAGTCCTCCAGCACGCCGTCCGCGCCGAACACCGGCCCGGCGACGACCCGGACGCCGAGCCGCTCGGCCGCCTCCGCCAGCGCCGTCGCGACGGGCGCGCCGATCCGCGCCCACAGCGACATGCCGCCGGCCGGCAGGCGGAACTCCCAGCCGGGCAGCAGCTCGCGCAGCGCCCCGGCGAGCGCGTCGCGGTTCCGCAGCAGGCTCCGCGCGCGCTCGGCGCGCACCTCCTCCACCCGCAGCAGCAGCTCCCGGACGATCAGCTGGTCGAGCACCGGGCTGGCCATGTCGAAGGGCTCGCGGGCCAGCACCAGGCGGCGGGCCAGCGGCGCGGTCGTGCGGATCCAGCCGATGCGCAGCCCGCCCCACAGCAGCTTGGACGCCGACCCGATCGTGATCACCCGCCCGCCGCCGTCGTAGGCGGCGAGCGGCGCCTCGCGCGGCGCGCCCGGGTCGTGCGCGAGGTCGGCGAACGTCTCGTCGCCGACGAGGAACGCGTCGGCGCGGCGGGCCGCGTCGACGAGCGCGGCCCGGTCGCCGGCGCCCATCAGGTGTCCGGTCGGGTTCTGGAAGTCGGGGATCGTGTACGCCATCCGCACGGCCGCCTGCCGCATGGCCCCGGCGGCGAGTTCGACGTCCCAGCCCTCGTTGACGCCGACCGGGACCAGCCGGGCGCCGCGGCGGCGCAGCGCGCCCAGCGCGTGCGGGTAGGTGGGGCGCTCGACCATCACCGCGTCGCCCGCCTCCACCAGCAGCTGCGTCAGCAGGGTGAACGCGTGCTGCGCGCCGGTGGTGACGACGATCTGGTCGGCGCGGGTGGGGACGCCGCGCGCCGTGTAGCCGTCGGCGATGACCTCCCGCAGGCCCGCCAGCCCGGCCGGCTCGTAGCCGGGCCCCGAGCTGTAGCGGGGCAGCTCGTCGACGGCGGCGGCGACGGCCTCCTCGAAGACCGCCGGAGCGCCGGGGGTGGCGCAGCCGAGGTCGATGAAGGACGTGTCGTCCGGCGCCGGGTACGCCTTGCCGAACCGCCCGCCGGGCTGGGCGGCGCGCCGCTCGGCCGACGACATCCGCACCGGCGGCAGCGCCGTCCAGCTCCCCGCGCCCTGCCGGCTCTCGATGTAGCCCTCCTCGCGGAGCCGGTCGTAGGCGGTCGTCACGGTGGTGCGGCTGACGCCGAGGGCGGCGGCGAGGTCGCGCTCGGCGGGCAGCCGGGTCCGCAGCGCGAGCCGCCCGTCCAGGACGAGGCCGCGCACCGACCGGGCCAGCGCGGCGTACACCGGGCGCTCCGCCGACACGTCGCCCAGCAGCCGGGCCAGGTGCGGGCCGCTCACATAACGGGTGCTCATACAAGCCACTTTTGCATAATTGGACCTGCAAATACCAGTCCACTGGGCACCAAAGTTGTCTCGTACACGGCCACTTGTGGATTGGGAGCGGACAATGGCCTTGATAGCACGGCGACTCGTGCAGCTGTACGTCGGATTGGCCTTGTACGGGCTCGGGATCGCGCTCCAGGTGTCGTCCGGGCTCGGGAACGACCCGTGGGACGTCTTCCACCAGGGCCTGTCCCGCCGGCTCGGCCTGTCGATCGGCGCGTGGATCATCATCGCGGGCGCCGCCGTGATGCTGGCCTGGATCCCGCTGCGGCAGCGGCCCGGGATCGGGACGGTCAGCAACGTCGTCCTCATCGGCGTGTTCGCCGACCTGTTCCTGTGGCTGCTGCCCGACCCGCACGCGCTCGCCGCGCGCTGGGCGTACCTCGTCATCGGGGTGCTCGCGGGCGGCGTCGCGACCGGCTGCTACATCGGCGCGGGCCTCGGCCCCGGCCCGCGCGACGGGCTGATGACCGGCATCGCCGCGCGAGGGCACTCGATCCGCGCGGTCCGGACCGGGATCGAGCTCACCGTGCTCGCCGCCGGCTGGCTGCTCGGCGGCACCGTCGGCGTCGGGACGCTGCTGTACGCGGTCGCGATCGGCCCGCTCACGCACGTGTTCCTGCCGATGCTGACGATCAAGGACCGGGCCGCCGGACCGGCGCCGGCACCGGAACCCGAGCCCGCCGGCGCCTGCTAGTCCACCCGCCCGTGCCGGGGCGTGCTAGCGGGCGAAGAGGCGGACGGCCTGCTCGGCGACGGCGGCCAGCAGCGGGGCGGCATTGGCCTTCAGCTCCTCCAGGGTGCGGGGGCCGTCGGCGAGGCTGAACGCGGCGGTCAGGCCGAGCGCGTGCAGCTCGTCCAGCGGCCCGGCCACGCCGCCGGCCAGCGCCACGCACGGGACGCCGCGGCCCCGCGCGAGCGCCGCGACGGCGGAGACGACCTTGCCGCCGGCGCTCTGCCCGTCGACCCGGCCCTCCCCGGTGATCACGAGGTCGGCGCCGGTGAGCGCGGACGGGAGCCCGACGGCCTCGGCGACCAGGAGGGCGCCGCCGGACGGCTCGGCGCCGAGCAGCCCCACGAGCCCGCCGCAGGTGCCGCCGGCCGCGCCCGCGCCGGGCAGGTCGTGCACGCGGACGCCGCGCGCGGCGAGCACGTCGGCGAACACGGTGAGGGCGGCGTCCAGCTCGGCGACCTGGGCGGGCGAGGCGCCCTTCTGCGGGCCGAACACCGCGGCGGCGCCGTCCGGCCCCACGAGCGGGTTGGCGACGTCGCAGGCGACCCGGAACCGCGTGGCGCGGACCGCGTCCGGCACCGCGGAGTCGTCGATCGAGGCGAGCCGGGCGAGGGCCGCGCCGCCCGGCGGCAGCTCCTCCCCCGCGGCGTCCAGGAAGCGGACGCCGAGGGCCCGCAGCAGGCCCGCGCCGCCGTCGGTGCTGGCGCTGCCGCCGACGCACACCAGCACGTCGCGCGCCCCGCGCCGCACCGCGTCGGCGATCAGCTCGCCGGTGCCGGTGGTGGCGGCGTTCATCGGGTCCGGCGGGACGTCCTCGACCAGCGGCAGCCCGGACGCGGCAGCCAGCTCCACCACCGCGGACCGGCCGTCGCCGGACAGCGCGTAGCGGGCCTTGACCGGGCGCCCCAGCGGGTCGGTTGCGGCGACCTCGACCGCGGCGCCGCCGCGGGCGCGCAGGAAGCAGTCGAGGGTGCCCTCGCCGCCGTCCGCCATCGGCACGGCGGCCACCTCCGCGTGCGGCGCCCCCCGGCGCACCCCCGCCTCCACCGCGGCGCAGACCTCGACGGCCGACAGGCTGCCCTTGAACGAGTCGGGCGCGACGACCACCCGCATGGCCCGCGGCATGGTCAGTGCTCGGCGGCCAGGGTCGCGAGGACGGAGGCGAACTCCTCCGGCAGCACCATCGTGTCGCCCTCGTAGCGGGTCTCCAGGAGGGTCAGCTCGCCGGCGCGCCACCAGTACAGGTGCGGGCTGAGGGAGCCGGGGCCCTCCTCGTAGGCGCGGTGCGCCTGCGCCTGCAGCTCGGTCGCCGCCGCCACGGCCGCGCGGTAGCGCGCCCTCGGGTGCCCTTCGGCGATGCGGAGCGGGTGGGCGACGATGAGGCTGCGGTTCGGCGCGATGACCAGCGCCCCGTACGGGCCGATCGGGAGGTACTCCTCCAGCCAGGCCAGGTGCGTGACGGCGTAGAACGTCCAGCCGTGCAGGACCGACACGCGGACGCCGCCGAGGTCCTGCTCGTCCATCTGCAGGGGCCCGTCGGCGCGGACGTTTGCGCGGCCGAGCATGAACAGCGCGTCGCCGGAGACCGGCCAGCCGTTCATCTCCTCGGTCGTGACGGTCCGCACGGTGGTGGGGGTGTCGACGACGACGGCCTCGATCAGGCCCGGCGCGAACGGCCGGGCGGCGAGCATGCCGTTGTCGGCCTCCGCCGGGTAGATGCGGGTGCGCAGCAGGTGCTGGGCGAGGTCGAAGTCGCTGAGGTCGAGCGGCTCCTCGATCGCGGTGACGATGGTGGTGACGTGGTCGGACACCAGCGCCGGCCAGTCGTCGCGCGGCACCAGCCGGGCGAGCTGCCGCAGGTCGCGCAGGCTGACGTGCAGCCGGTTCGCGCCCTCCAGCAGCATCACCTCGCCGGGCGCGCGGGTGCAGCGGTAGCCGAGGCTCTCGGCGACCAGTACGAGCAGCGAATCGAGGGTCCCGTCGTCCCAGGGTTCGGGACGGGCATGGCGGCCGCTCATCGCGCACCTCCCGGGGGCGCTTCGAGGGTGAGCGCGCCGGGTTCCGGCACGGCGGGGTGCGGATCTCGCGGGGAGACGGTGAGCACGGCGGGTGCGCCGAGTTCGAGGGTGAGCTGGCGCGGGCCGTGCCCGGCGGGGACGCCCGCGAGGACGGGGACGCCGAGCGGGCCGAGCCGGGCGGCGAACACCGACTCCAGCTCGGCGGGGTCGCCGCAGTCGCGCCAGGAGCCGAGCGCCACGCCGGCCGCGCCGTCGAACCAGCCGGCCTGGAGGAGCTGGACGAGCATCCGGTCGACCCGGTAGGGCGCCTCGGTGACGTCCTCCAGGAACACGATGCGGCCCTCCGCGGGCGGCGGGGCGTAGGGGGTGCCGAGCAGCGCCGTGAGGAGCGAGAGGGTGCCGCCGGTGACCGGGCCCTCCGCGCGCCCCGGCCGCAGGGCGCGCGTGCCGGGGAGGACGACGGGGCCGCCGAAGAGCGCGGCGCGCAGGGCGGCGAGCGTGGCGCCGTCCGGCTCGGGCTCCGCGAGGGCGCCGGCGGGCATGGGGCCGAAGGACGTCGTGACTCCCAGGCGCGTTCCAAAAGCGGCGTGCAGCGCGGTGATGTCGCTCGACCCGTGCAGGATCTTCGGCTCGGCGACGTCGGCCGCGGCGGCCAGCGCGTCCCAGTCGAGGTGGTCGAGGACGCGGGTCGCGCCGTAGCCGCCCCGGGCGCAGACCACCGCGCGGACGCGCGGGTCGCACCAGGCGTCCTGCAGGTCGGCGGCCCGGTCGGCGTCGCTGCCGGCCAGCCGGTGCCAGTCGTCGCGGACGGGCCCGGGAGCCCCGAGGTTGACACGGTCGAAGGCGTGCTTGCCGACCACCGCGTCAAGGCCGAGACCGCGCAGCGCGGCGCAGCCGGCCTCCAGCCGGGCGGGCTCCGCCGGACCGCTCGGCGCGATCACCGCGACCCGGTCGCCCGGCCGCAACCGCCCGTACCTGCGGGTCTCGCGGGCACGGCCGCGGCCGCCGGGCACGCCGACGGCGGGCGCGGCAGGCGGCCCCTCGGCCGTCTCCGCGCGGGCGCCCCCGCTCATCAACCCGATCCCTCCTCGCACCGCGACGGATAGAGCTTGTCAGGATCCGGTCGCCAGTGGAAGAGGCGACTGGTCACGACCCGCCAACAGATCATCTCGCCGTGCCGAGCGCGAGGCCGGCGAGGCGCGGCAGCGTCTCGCCGATCGGCCGCCTGAGCACCGCGTCGGCCAGCCCATCGTACGGCGTCTCCTCCGCGTTGATGATCACCAGCCGGGCGCCGTGGTCGACCGCCTCCAGGCACAGCCCCGCGGCGGGCTGCACGGTCAGCGAGGTGCCGACGGCCAGGAACAGGTCGCAGGAGCGGGCGGCGGCGACCGCCGCGTCGAGGACGTCCGGGTCGAGGGCCTGCCCGAAGGAGATCGTCGCGGACTTCTGCACGCCGCCGCACTCGGCGCAGGGCGGGTCGTCCTCGCCGGCGTCGACGCGGGCGAGGACCTCCGGCATCGGGGTGCGCAGGCCGCAGGACAGGCAGACCGCCTCCCGCATGGTGCCGTGGATCTCGATGACCTTGGCGTCGGACGACCCGGCGCGCTGGTGCAGCCCGTCGATGTTCTGGGTGATCAGGGCGCGCAGCCGGCCGGCCCGCTCCAGCTCGACGAGCGCGGCGTGCGCGGCGTTCGGCTCGGCGTTCCACAGGGGGTGGTCGCGGCGGGACCGCCAGGCGCGCCGCCGCACCTCGGGGTCGGCGAGGTAGGCGCCGATCGTGGACATCGCCTCCGCCGACGGGTCCTTGGTCCAGACGCCCTGCGGGCCGCGGAAGTCGGGGATCCCGCTGTCGGTGGAGACCCCGGCGCCGGTCAGCACGGTGATCGCCTCGACCTTGGGCAGGAGCTCGGCGAGCGTCAGGGGAGCGTCCACCCTCACATGGTAGGCGCCGCCGCGGGGTGGGCCCGCGGCCGCCGCGCGCCGCGGTTAACGGATGGGTATCGGGCGGGCCCTTACGGGGAGTCACGGACCGACCAGCCCTCAAAAGGTGACAAACTGTGCCGCGTATGAGGTCGACGCCGCACATCCTGGTGGTCAACGGCACCAAGGTCCGCCGCCCGGTGTTCATCCTGGGGGCTCCGCACTCGGGTGCGGAGCAGCTGGCGCGCGCGGTCAAGCGGTCCCCCGGCTTCCACCTGACCATCGGGCGCCCCGGCGTGCTGCGCGTCACCTACGCGTTCGCGCGGCAGCCCTCCATCGCGACCGAGCGCGGCAAGGGCGCGGCGCGGGTGCTGCGGGACGCCTTCGCCGAGGCGTGGCAGATCTCGGCCCGGGGCTGCGCGCAGTGCCCGGACGAGTGCCGCGAGCCGGCCGGGCTGCCGCCGCGCCCGCCCGCCCCGCCCGGACGCCCGGCGCCCGAGGCCGACCTCGCCGAGCCGTGCGCGGACCCGCAGGGCCTCGAACGGTTCGCCGACGCCTCCCCCGACCTGATCTACAGCGCCGACGTGCTGCTGGACGCCTTCCCCGACGCCCAGCTCGTCCAGGTGATCCGGGACGGGCGGGACGCGGTCGCCGACATGCTGGACGACGAGCGCTGCCTCGCCTGGTTCAAGCCGGGCCTGGCCAACCTGGACACGGTGTTCCCCAACCCCTTCCTCGGCGTCGAGGACCACACCGACCGGAACCGCTGGCCGCGCGCGGCGGCCGCGGTGAAGTGCGCGCTGCGCTGGCGCGGCTCGGTGCGGCTCAGCGCGCGGCTCCGCCGGCAGATCCCCGAGGAGCAGCTGCTCACCGTCCGCTACGAGGAGCTGGTGGCGCGGCCGCGGGCCGTCGCCGCCGGGCTGTCGGAGTACCTGGACGCGCGGATCCCGAAGACGGCGTTCTCCGGCCTGGTCAGGGCGGGCGACGCGAACGACGGCGGGGTCGGGTCGTGGCGCGACCGGCTCACCCCGCGGCAGGCCGCCCAGGTCGAGAAGGTCGCCGGGACCGAGCTGCGGCGGCTCGGCTACCGGACCGGCCAGGACGCCTGACCGGCTACTCGGCGCCCAGCGGCTCGGTCTGCCGCTCCCCGTCCCGCTGGTGGGAGAACTGGGTGCGGTACAGCTCGGCGTACAGGCCGCCCGCCAGCAGCAGGTCCTCGTGCCGGCCGCGCTCTGCGACCCGGCCGTCCTCGACCACCAGGATCTGGTCGGCCTCCCGGATCGTGGACAGCCGGTGCGCGATCACCAGCGACGTCCGGCCCGCGAGGGCGGTGCGCAGTGCCCGCTGCACGGCCGCCTCGGACTCGGAGTCCAGGTGCGCGGTCGCCTCGTCCAGCACCACCACCGACGGCGCCTTCAGCAGCAGCCGCGCGATCGCGAGGCGCTGCTTCTCGCCGCCCGACAGCCGGTAGCCGCGGTCGCCGACGACGGTGTCCAGGCCGTCCGGCATCCCGGCGATGAGACCGCCGATGTGCGCGGCCTCCAGGGCCGCGAGGATCTCCTCGTCGGTGGCGTCCGGGCGGGCGTAGCGCATGTTCTCCCGGATCGAGTCGTGGAACAGGTGCGCGTCCTGGCTGACCACGCCGATCTCGGCGCGCAGCGACTCCAGCGTCACGTCGCGGACGTCGACGCCCCCGACGCGCACGGCGCCGCCGGACACGTCGTACAGCCGCGACACCAGGTGCGTGATCGTCGACTTGCCCGCGCCGGACGGCCCGACGAGCGCGACGAGCTGCCCGGGCTCGGCGCGGAAGTCGACGTCGTGCAGGACCTCCCGGCCGGGTGCGGTGTCGGTGCGGGCGATCGACTCCAGCGACGCCAGCGACACCTCGTCCGCGGACGGGTAGGCGAACCGGACGTGGTCGAACTCGATCGACGGCGCCCGCACCGGCGCCCCGGCGGGGGCGGCCGGCTTCGCGAGGTCCGGGGCCCCGGCGCGCGCCTCCCCCAGCGGGCGGGCGTCCTCGCGGTCGCGGATCAGCGGCTTGAGGTCGAGCACCTCGAAGACCCGGTCGAAGCTGACGAGCGCGGTCATGACGTCCACGTGCACGTTCGACAGCGCGGTCAGCGGCCCGTACATCCGGGTCAGCAGGGTGGCGAGCGCGACGAGCGTGCCGAGCTGGAGGGTGTCGTCCACGACGAGGTAGCCGCCGACGCCGTACACCATGGCGGTGGCGAGCGCCGCGACCAGCGTCAGCGCGGTGAAGAAGACCCGCCCGTACATGGCGGAGACGACGCCGATGTCGCGGACGCGGGCGGCGCGGCCGGAGAAGTTCCGCTCCTCCTCGGCGGGCCGCCCGTACAGCTTGGCGAGCATCGCGCCGGCGACGTTGAACCGCTCGGTCATCAGCGAGCCCAGCTCGGCGTCCAGCACCATCTGCTCGCGGCTGACCCGCTGCAGGCGCTTGCCGACCCACTTCGCCGGCAGGATGAAGATCGGGAGCAACAGCAGCGCGATCAGCGTGACCTGCCACGACAGGAACAGCATCGTGGCCAGCACCAGGGCCAGGCTGATGACGTTGGACACCACCGACGACAGCGTGGTGGTGAGGGCGCGCTGCGCGCCGATCACGTCGTTGTTGAGGCGGCTGACGAGCGAGCCCGTCTGCGCCCGCATGAAGAACGCGACGGGCTGCCGCTGGACGTGCGCGAAGACCTGGCTGCGCAGGTCGTAGATGAGCCCCTCGCCGATGCGCGCCGAGAACCAGCGCTGCGCGAGGCCGAGCACCGCCTCGACGAACGCCAGCCCCGCGACGGCGGCGGCGAGCCAGAGCACGACGTCCTGCCGGCCCGGCACGATGCCGCTGTCGATGATCGACTTCAGCAGCAGCGGGTTGGCGACGACGATCACCGCGGCCAGCGCGTTCAGCACCAGGAAGATCACCAGCTCGCGGACGTACGGGCGGGCGTACCCGGCGATGCGCCGGACCGTGCCGGGCTTGAGCTTCTGCTGGGTGACGGAGCTGTCCCTGCGGAACGAGGCCATCACCTGCCAGCCGTTGCCTGGCATTCCCACATCTGCCTCCGCTGCGTCCACGCCCCGACACCGTCGCCATCGAGGTAATCAAGTAAGCATCTCAGTATCCGGCCCGCACAACGCCGCCCCGCCCACGGGGCTTCCCCGCTCCGCTCACGGCGTAATCGCGCCGTCCGCGGCGCGGGATCGTGCCGTCCGCGGCGCCGGATCGCGCCCGTGCGCGGCCCTGGACAACCCCCGGCGCCGGTGTAAGTGTGATCGGCGTTCCCAGGCTCACACCCCCCAGGAGCCCACAAATGAGACGACGCCTCCCCGGCGGCGGCGCCGGCGTGATCACCCTCACCGCCGCGCTGCTCGCCGCGGCCGCGCTCCCAGCGTCGGCGAACGCCCCCACCGGGGCCGCCGCACCGGTCCACGAGGTCACCGTCAGGAACGGCGAGACGCAGCCGGTGTTCTCCCGCGCCGACGCCGTCACCCAGACCGTGAACATCGAGACGGCGGCCGACAGCGACCGCGACGGGGTCCGCGACCGCGTGCAGATGCGGATCATGCGCCCCAAGGAGACCGAGACGGCCGGCCTCAAGGTCCCGACGATCCTGGAGCCCAGCCCCTACTGGGCCGGCATCAACGACGTCCCCAACCACCCCGTCGACATCGGCGACGCGGCGCGGCACGCGCTGACGAGCACGCAGCGGAACCTCGCCGAGATCTTCCCCGGCTACTACGACAACTACTTCCTGCCGCGCGGGTACGCCGTCGCCGACCTCGACAGCATCGGGACGGGCGGCTCGACCGGCTGCCCCACGTCCGGGGACCGCAGCGAGCAGGCGGGCGCCAAGGCGGCGGTGGACTGGCTGAACGGCCGCGCCCGCGGCTGGGCGCCGGACGGCACCCCGGTGAAGGCGGCCTGGTCGACCGGGAACGTCGGCATGATCGGCCAGTCCTACGACGGGACGCTGCCGAACATGGCCGCCGCGACCGGCGTCGAGGGCCTGAAGGCGATCGTCCCGATCGCCGGGATCTCCAGCTGGTACGACTACTACCGCGCGGGCGGCGGCGTCGTCGCGCCCGGCGGCTTCCAGGGCGAGGACCTCGACGTCCTGGCCAGGGCGGTGCTGACGCGGCGGAACCCGGAGGTCTGCACCGAGATCATCGATGGGATCGAGGCGGCCCAGGACCGCGAGACCGGCGACTACTCCAAGGTGTGGGCCGAGCGCGACTACGTCGGGCAGGCGCGGAAGGTGCGCGCCGCCGTCATGGTCGTGCACGGGCTCAACGACTGGAACGTCAAGATCAAGAACTCGGTGCAGTGGTGGAACGCCCTGAAGAAGGCGGGCGTGCCGCGGAAGCTGTGGCTGCACCAGGGCGACCACTCGACGCCGTTCCGGTGGCGGGTCGAGGAGTGGCTGCGGCAGACGCTGCACTGGTTCGACCGGTACCTCTACGGCATCCGCAACGGGATCGAGCACGAGCCGCGGGTCGACGTGCAGCGCGCGGACGGGACGTGGGAGACGGCGCGCGACTGGCCCGTCCCGGGCACCCGCACCGTCCCGCTGAGCCTGAACGCCGGGCCGTCCGGTCAGCCGGGCGCCCTCGGCCTCCGCCCCCGCCCCGGTGACGCGCAGTCGTTCACGGACGAGGGCAGGACCCGGACCGCCGAGCAGCTGCTCGCCGGCGAGGACGCGGCCGACCCGAACCGGCTCGCCTACCTGACCGGGCCGCTGCCGTCCCCCGTCCGGATCGACGGCGTCCCGTCGGTCTCGCTGCGGGCCTCGCTCGACGGCCGGTCGCCGTACCTGACCGCGCTGCTCGTCGACTACGGCACCGACGCCCGCCCCACGGGCGCCCGCGTCGACACCGGCGAGCGGGTCTGCTACGGCCAGAGCGCGCCCGGCGACTCCGGCTGCACGACCCGGCAGGCGCTGCGGACCGAGACCGCCCCCTTCAAGATCATCACGCGGGGGTGGCTGGACGCCCGGAACCGGCACGGCTTCAGCCGGACGGAGCCGATCGAGGCCGGGAAGACCTACACGTTCCGGTGGCGGCTCGAACCCGCCGACTACACCGTGAAGGCCGGCCACCGGCTCGGCGTGATCCTGCTGTCGACCGACTACGACTACACGCTGCGCTACCCGGCCGGGACCGAGGTCGCCGTCCGGCCCGGCGTCAGCCGGGTGCTGCTGCCGCTGGCGCGCGGCGGCCGCGGCGCGCTGAAGTAGCGCGCCGCCGAGGCGCGGGAAGGGGCGGGCCGGCGGCCCGCCCCTTCTCCGGTCACCTGCCGAACATCTCGCGGAGGCGGCCGATCTGCTCGCGGCGCTCGGCGGCGCACTGCTCCTCAAGGGTGTTCTCGGCGGCCTCCCACAGCAGCCGCTTGGTCGCCACGGCCGCGCCCGGGTTCACCGCCAGCAGCGACGCGACCAGGTCGCGGACGGCGCCGTCCAGGCCGTCGCGCGGGACGACGATCTCGGCGATGCCGAGCCGGGCCGCCTCGTCGGCGGGCACGGTCCGCGCCGTCAGGCACAGCTCCAGCGCGCGCCCGATGCCGACGATCTCCACCAGCGGCTTGGTGCCGGTCAGGTCGGGGACGAGCCCGAGCGCCGGCTCCCTCATGCAGAACTTGGCGTCGTCGGCGGCCACCCGGATGTCGCAGGCCAGCGCGAGCTGGAAGCCGCCGCCGATCGCGTGCCCGTGCACGGCCGCGACCGTGACGATCTCGGGGCGCCGCAGCCAGGTGTAGCCCTCCTGCAGTTCCGCGATGAAGCGGTCGGTGGCCTCGGCGTCCGAGCCGTCGGCGAAGCCCTCGCCGTCTCCGGAGAACATGCCGAGGTCGATGCCCGCCGAGAAGCACGGGCCCTCGCCGCGCAGGACGACGACGCGCACGCCCGCGGGGAGGGAGCGGCCGATCGCGGCGAGGCCGCGCCAGGTGTCGAACGTCATGGCGTTGCGCCGCTCGGGCCGGTTCAGGGTGACGGTCGCGAGGGCGCCGTCCACCTCCAGCCGCAGCCCGGCCTTCGCCAGCTCCGCCCCGCCCGGCGGCTCCGCCCCGCCCGGACCGGTGCCCTCGCTGACCGCTTCCGGCCGTCCCGTCGTCGCGTCCCCCACTGGTATTCCTCTCGATGAGCGTGCCCGCGCCGGTGCGGCGGGAGCATGGCGGGCCCGCCCCGCCGTCCACGGGGCGGGACCCGCTCGCCCGGTCCGCCGCCGCGACCGAACCCTACTCGGTCGGCCGCGGCGCCGGATCAGGCGGTGCGCTCATCCGGGGGCAGGGGTCCGGTCAGGACTTCTTGCCCCGGGTCGCGCCACCGCGACCGCGCAGGTTGACGCCGGACTCGGTCAGAATCCGGTGGATGAAACCGTACGAGCGGCCGGTGGCGGCTGCCAGGGCGCGGATGCTCTCGCCGGAGTCGTACCTCTTCTTCAGGTCCGCCGCCAGCTTGTCGCGCTCGGCACCGGTCACGCGGGTGCCCTTCTTAAGGGTCTCGGCCACGAGTACCTCCCGTAGTGATGTGGTGACCGCTGCGTTATCCCCCGCCATGATCAGTCATTCCCGGCTGTTCGGCTACCCACTCGGCCAGAAAAGATCTGCGGAAGTCACCTCGCAGGTCACGCGAGCGCCACCAGATCGGCAAACTCGTCACTCCAGATGTCTTCCACACCATCGGGCAGCAAAATCACTCTTTCCGGCGCGAGCGCCTCGACCGCCCCCTCGTCGTGGGTCACCAGGACGATGGCCCCGGCGAACGTCCGCAGGGCGCCGAGGATCTCCTCGCGGCTCGCCGGGTCGAGGTTGTTGGTGGGCTCGTCCAGGAGCAGGACGTTCGCGCTGGACACCACGAGCATCGCCAGCGCCAGCCGGGTCTTCTCGCCGCCGGACAGGACGCCCGCGGGCTTGTCGACGTCGTCGCCGGAGAACAGGAACGAGCCGAGGATCTTGCGGACCTCGACCGGCGCCATGCCGGGCGCCGCCGACTGCATGTTCTCCAGGACGGACCGGTCGACGTCCAGCGTCTCGTGCTCCTGGGCGTAGTAGCCGATCCGCAGGCCGTGCCCGGCCACGACCCTGCCGGTGTCGGGCTCGTCGATGCCCGCGAGCAGGCGCAGCAGCGTGGTCTTGCCCGCGCCGTTCAGGCCGAGCACGACGACGCGGCTGCCCCGGTCGACGGCCAGGTCCACGTCGGTGAAAATCTCCAAAGATCCGTACGATTTCGACAAACCCTCCGCGGTGAGGGGGGTTCTGCCGCACGGGGCCGGGTCCGGGAAGCGGATCTTGGCGACCTTGTCGGCCTGCCGCTCGCCCTCCACGCCCGCGAGCAGCCGCCGGGCGCGCCGATCCATCTGCTGGGCCGCCTTCGCCTTGGTCGCCTTCGCGCGCATCTTGTCGGCCTGCGACAGCAGCGCCGACGCCTGCCGCTGCGCGTTGGCCGACTCGCGCTTGCGGCGCCGCTCGTCCGTCTCCCGCTGGTCGAGGTACTTCTTCCAGCCGACGTTGTAGATGTCGATCACGCAGCGGTTCGCGTCCAGGTGGAACACCCGGTTGACGACCGCGTCCAGCAGCTCCACGTCGTGGCTGATCACCACGAGGCCGCCCTGGTGGCCCTTCAGGAAGTCGCGGAGCCAGACGATCGAGTCGGCGTCCAGGTGGTTGGTCGGCTCGTCCAGCAGCAGGGTGTCGGCGCCGGAGAACAGGATGCGGGCCAGCTCCACCCGGCGCCGCTGCCCGCCCGACAGCGTCCCGAGGGGCTGGGTCATCACCCGGTCCGGCAGGCCGAGGCTGGAGGCGATCGACGCCGCCTCCGCCTCCGCCGAGTAGCCGCCGAGCACGTGCAGCCGCTCCTCCAGCCGCCCGTACCGGCGGACGGCCCTGTCGCGCTCGGCGCCGGTCGCGGCCGCCATGGCGTCCTCGGCGGCGCGCAGCTCGCGGATCACCTCGTCCAGCCCGCGGGCCGACAGGATCCGGTCGCGGGCCAGCTCGTCCAGGTCGACGCCGCGCGGGTCCTGCGGCAGGTAGCCGATCGTGCCGGAGGACGTCACGGCGCCCTGCGCGGGCAGCGCCTCCCCGGCCAGCACCTTGGTGAGGGTCGTCTTGCCGGCGCCGTTGCGCCCCACGAAGCCGACCCGGTCGCCGGGGTTCACCCGGAACGTGGCGGCCTCGATCAGCAGCCGGGACCCGGCGCGCAGCTCGATGTCTTTCGCGATGATCACAGTGACAGGGCTCCCCTGACGGACGGCTCGGTGGACAGGCGCACGAAACGGCGCGCCGCGCGGCCTCGCAGGCCGCTGGCGCGCCGGGCGCACTGTCAGTTCGGGAGCTGAACCATCCGCCCAGTGTACGTGAGGCCGGGCGGCGCTCCGCCGTCCCAGGGCGGCGGGAGGGCCCTGCGGGACGGGGCCGGAGGGCGCGGGCCGGTCCCGGCCATGCCGATCCCGTGCGGCGGCGATGTGTGAACGGCCCTCCGGGGGCCAGGATGAGGGTGGCGGCGTGCGGCGGATCGGCATCCGGGACCGGTGGTCCCGGCACGAAGGAGTGTGAGTCGGATGACCCAGGTCACGGGCAACGCGCCGGACGGGACGCCGAACTGGCTCGACATCGGCGTCCCCGACCTGGAGCGGGCCAAGACGTTCTACGGGACGCTCCTGGGCTGGCAGTTCCAGGACACCGGCCCCGAAGGGGGCCACTACAACATGTGCACGCTGCGCGGCGAGCCCGTCGCCGGGATGGCGCCGAACCCCGACGACCGGCCCGCCCGCTACTGGTGGACCGTCTACTTCGCCACCGGCGACTGCGACGGGCTGATCAAGCGCGCCGCCGACGCCGGCGGGGAGGTCGTCGTCCCCGCCATGGACGTGATGGACCAGGGCCGCCTGGCGATCCTGAAGGACCCGGTCGGAGGCCAGTTCGGCCTGTGGCAGGGGCAGGCCCACCCCGGCTCCCGGATCGTCGACGAGCCGGGGTCGTTCACCTGGAACGAGCTCTTCGCGCCCGACGCCGGGCCGGCCCGCGACTTCTACACCGCGGTGTTCGGCTACGAGCTGGAGCAGATCCCGGGCGGGCTGGACTACACCGTGCTGCGCCGGGCGGGCGACGGCCGCTACATCGGCGGCATCCTCGGCGGCGAGGGCCTCGTCCTCGGCGGCGGCGGGGACCCGGTCGCCTCATGGCTCACCTACTTCGCGGTCGACGACCCCGACGAGGCGGCCCGCAAGGTCCGCGCCGGAGGCGGCACCGTGGACGAGGAGCCGGTGGACACCCCGTACGGGCGCATCGCCACCGTCCGCGACCCGTTCGGGGTGCCGTTCCGCGTGATGAGGCCGGCGCCCCAGCCCTCGTCGTGACGGCGCCTCGGGGGCCCGGCGCGCCGCCGGGCCCCCGGAGGCGCGCCCCGGCCCGGGTTGCGGGGTCAGCCCTGCCGCTCGGCGGCGAGCCGCTGCCCGATCGTCCGGTGCAGCCGCTGCAGGCCGGACGTGCCGACCAGGCCGATCTGCCCTTCGAGGTCGCGCAGCAGGACGTCCTCGTTCATCACGGTCTCCGACGACTGCATCAGCACGGTGCCCTGGCCGGTGAAGTCGAACTGGTGCTCCTCGCCGGACTGGCCGCCGATCCCGAACACCATGCGCGCCGCGCCGAACGCCCCGCGCATGTAGGAGTGGTCGTAGTGGTGGCAGGGCGACGGGCAGTCGGCCCAGCCGAGCAGCGCCTGCGGGTCGACCCGGATCGGCGGCTCGACGAAGTGGACGGGCCCGTTGGAGGCCGCCACGAACCGCCCCGTGCCGATCAGCGTCAGGAACCCCGGGATGATCGACTGCTTGAGCTCCAGGCCCGGCTCGAACGCCAGCAGGTTCCCGGCGCGGACGGTGAGGTTGCCGTCCTCCAGGTCGTAGGAGTTGACGTCGTAGCCCCGGTCGGCGAGGAGGAGCTTGCCCTGCCCCTGCGCGACGATCCAGTCCTGCGCGTACAGCGGAGAGTTGAACGTGTGCGCGACGAGGGAGTCCAGGGGCCCCGCCGACAGCGCCTCGAACCTGATCTGCCCGTAGTAGGCGATCATCTTGCCCTTCTGCGCGAACCACTGCCCGTTGAGGTCGACGCTGAAGGCGTAGGAGTTGACGTTGTCGTTGGACGGGAGCGTGTACGGGTTCCAGGTCTGCGTGCCGAACGTGCTCACGGGTCAGATCTTCCTCTCGCTGGCCTGGACGTAGACGACGCCGGAGCCGCTCAGCTCCAGCTGGAACCCCTCGCCGGAGCCGCGCCCGATCATGTCGCGCAGCCCGACCGCCGTGGTCAGCCTGTTCTGCACCTGGCCGCGGTGGGCCACGTAGGCCTGCGGGTCGACGTGGACGGGGCGCTGCGGGGTGATCGGCATCTCCATCACGCCCCCGTGCGACAGCAGCGCGCAGGAGCCCTGCCCGGTGAGCGTCGTGGTGAACAGGCCCTGCCCGGTGACCGCGCCGCGGACGATGCCGCGCACACCGCCCTGCTCGCCCATGAACATCGTCCCGACCTGGAGGGTCGCGTCGTGCACCAGCAGCCGGTCGGCCTCGGCGTACAGGGTGTCGGCGCCGTTCAGGTCGACGACGGTGACCTCCAGCCCGCGGTGCCCGAACATGACGGTGCCCTGCCCGGTCACGTGCATCATCGCGCTGCGCTCGCCGGCGACCGCGCGCCCGATCGTGCCGCCGATGCCCTGCCCGGCCGTCGCGGTCGGGGCGAACGACACGGCCCCGGTGTAGGCGAGCATCGCGCCGCGCTTGCTGTAGACCTCCCGCCCCGGCCCGATCGGCACCTGGAGCATCTTGGAGTTGATCGACTGGTATCCGGGCATCAGATCTCCAGAATCCCGCCGCGCTCGGCCGGCTGGACGTACACCAGCCCGTGCCCCTGGTACCGGAACTGCACGCTCTCCCCCGATCCCTGGCCGATCACCGTCCGCCAGTTGACGTCGGTGACCACGTCCTGCTGGAGCTGCCCGTGATGGCAGACGTAGGCGTGCGGGTCGACGCACAGCGGCGTCTGCGGCGTCACCTCCAGCGCGATGGCCGGGCCGTCGGACAGCACCGCGACCGTCCCGTGCCCGTCCACCTTCGTGGTGGCGAGGCCCTGCCCGGTGCCCATGCCCCGCAGCCCCACGAACTGGACGCCCGTCTGCAGGTTCCCGTCGAGGGCCAGCAGGCTCTCCGACTCCACGAACAGGGTGTCGCCGGTGAGCTGGACGAGCGTGACCTCCGTCGCCTCGCTCGCCAGGTACACCGTGCCCTGCCCGGTGACCTCCATGAGGGTCATGCCCTCGCCCGCGATGCGCCGCTTGAGGGCGCCCCGCAGCCCCTCGCCGCCCGTCATGCCCTGCCGCTTGAACGACATCTGGCCCTCGTAGGCGACCATGGAGCCGTTCAGCGCCCTGATGGTCTCGCCGGCGAGGTCGACGGCGAGCATCTTCGAGCCGTTCAATCGAAATTGCGCCACGAAGCGAGAAGATACAGCCCGGCGCGTTGCCGGTCCCGCTCGCGCGCACATCGGGAAGGATGAGCACCATGTGGATCGCTCCCGAACGCCGCAGTCTCAGCCGGTGGGCCGTGCCAGGGCTCGTCCTGGGCGCCGGTGTGGTGGTCGGGGCCGTGCTGGCCGCCGAAGGTCGGTCCGGGACGGCCCTCATCGCGCTGGCCGCGCTCACCGGGTACGCCCTGTACCTGGGCTACCGGCGCAACGAGCCGGCGCTGCCGATCAGCGACGGGTTCGGGTCCGGCACCCGGGCCCGCGCGCACCTGCGCGCCGCCGCGACGACCGGCGACGTGCTGACCGTCGCGGTCGTCGGCGCCCTCGTCGTGCAGGCGCTGCGCGGCGCCGACATCACCGCCTACGCGTGGCTGGCGGCCCTGGCCGGCGTCACGTACCTGATCGCCGCCCTGGCCGGCGCCCGCAGTCTCTGACCGCCGCACCGGGAGCGCCGCGCTGAGAGCACCGCAGCGCGATCAGCGCGGCCCCGGCGGGCCCTCGGATGGATCACGCCCGGAAAGTCCGGTGGCGGCCATTTCCTGGGCGAGGATGGCCGCCTGCACGCGGCCGGCCAGCCCGAGCTTGCCGAGGATGCGGCTGACGTGCGTCTTGGTGGTCGTCTCGGCCATGTCGAGGCGGGCCGCGATCTGCCCGTTCGACAGGCCCTCGCCCAGGCACGCGAACACCTCGCGCTCCCGGGGCGTCAGCTCGTCCAGGCCGGGCGCCTCCGCCGGCGCCGCCGGGCGGGACGCGAACGCAGCGATCAGCCGCCGGGTCACCCGCGGGGCGATGATGCCCTCGCCCGCCGCGACCGTCCGGACGGCCTCCACGAGCCCGTCGGCGTCCACGTCCTTCAGCAGGAAGCCGGCGGCGCCCGCGCGGAGCGCCCCGAACACGTACTCGTCCATGTCGAACGTCGTCAGCACCAGCACGTCGGTGAACCGGGCGATCTCCCGGGTGGCGCCGATGCCGTCCAGGCGGGGCATGCGGACGTCCATGAGCACCACGTCGGGGCGCAGCTCCCGGGCCAGCTCCACCGCGCGCAGCCCGTCCGCGGCCTCGCCGACGACCCGCACATCCGGCGCGCCGCGCAGGATCAGCACCAGGCCGGCCCGCACCGCCGCCTGGTCGTCGGCGACCAGCACCTCGATCATGGCGTCCTCTCCAGCTCCACGGGCAGCTCGGCGTGCACCCGCCACCGGCCGCCGTCCGGCCCCGCGTCGAACTCCCCGTCCAGCATCACCGCGCGCTCGCGCATCCCGACCAGCCCGCTGCCGCTGCCGGGGAGCCGGGAGCCGTCCCGGCCGAGCGGGCTGAGCACGTCGATCACCAGCCGCCGGCCGTACCGGACGCGGACCTCGGCGCGGCCCGGCCCGGCGTGCTTGAGCGCGTTCGTCAGCGACTCCTGGACGATCCGGTACGCGGCCAGCTCCACCGCCGCGGGCAGCTCCACCGGCTCCCCCGCGACCTCCAGGGAGGCCGACAGGTCCGACCGCGCGGTGTGCCGGACGAGCCGGTCCAGCTCGGCGAGCCGCGGCCGGGCGGCCGGGTCGGCGTCGCCGCCGTCGCGCAGCAGCCCGATCATCCGGCGCATCTCGGCGAGCCCCTGCACGCTGTTCTCCCGGATGACGCGCATGGACCGCTCGATCTCGTCCCGGTCCAGGTCGGGCACCCGCAGCACCGCCGAGGAGTGCAGCGCCACCGCGCTCAGATGGTTGGCGATCACGTCGTGCAGCTCGCGGGCCATCCGGGCCCGCTCGGCGGTCACCGCGGCGCGCCGGTCCAGCTCCGCCAGCCGCGCCACCTGCTCGGCCCGCTCGCGCTCGGCCTCGGCGCGGCGCCGCTCGGCCTCGGCCCGCCGCCGCTCCGCCTCCGCCCGGAACCGGTGCTCGCGGACGGCCATCGCGGTCAGCACCGGCGCCACCCAGACCAGTCCGGCGACCGCGCCCACCACCACGCCGACCGCGACGCCGCGCAGCGCGATCCCGACGCCCGCCGCCACCGCGAGCGACGCGAAGACCGTCGCCCCGAGCAGCCACTCCGCGGTCCGCCGCCGCCCGTACAGGCACGCCGCGTACAGCGCGTCCCCGTAGATCATCGCGGTGGCGATGCTCGGCCCGAGCGCCACGTCGGCGAAGTTGAACGGCGTCGCGAGCGCCAGCCCGGTCAGCGGCGCCGTCCGCCGCAGCAGCATCGCCGAGCACAGCCCGAGCAGCGGGACGAGGCGCACCCAGCGCGACGGGTCCCAGTCCGGCGACCAGGCCGAGTAGCCGTGCGCCGCCAGCATCAGCAGCCCGCCGGCGAGTGCGGCCACCGTGATCAGCGCGTCCTGGCGCGTGGTCGCCCGTCGGATCGGATGCACGGATACATCTCAGCATCCCCGCGGCCGTGCCTCGTCCGCCCGGGTGAGGACCCCGCGTACATCCTTCGGACGACCCGGAGAACGTCGCCGCGGACGACGATCCGCCGCCCCGCCGGGCGCACGATGGAACCCGTGCTCATCGCCGTCATCGCCGGCTGCGAGATCGGCTTCTGGATCGTCCTCGCCGCCGGCCTCGCCGCCCGCTACCCGCTGCGGCTGCGCCGCACCGGCGCGGCGCTGCTGATCTGCGTCCCGCTGGTCGACCTGGTCCTGCTGGCCGCCACCGCGATCGACCTGCGCGGCGGGGCGACCGCCGGCACCGGCCACGGCCTGGCCGCCGCCTACCTCGGCTACTCCGTCGCGTTCGGGCACAGCGTGGTCCGCTGGGCCGACGAGCGCTTCGCGCACCGCTTCGCCGGCGGCCCGCCGCCCCGCGGCAGGCCCGCGTACGGCGCCGCCCGCACCCGCTACGAGTGGCGCGAGTTCGGCAAGGCGGCCCTGGCGACCGCCATCGCCTGCGGCATCCTCCTCGCGATGATCGTCCTGGTGGACGACCCCGCCCGCACCGGGGCCCTCACCGCCTGGCTCGGCCGCCTGGGCGTCGTCCTGGCGATCTGGGCCATCTGGCCGGTCAGCCACACCCTCTGGCCGGCGAAGCCGAAGGAGCGCGCAGACCGCGCGCCGCGAGAGTGACGATCGCCGCCGGGTCGGGCGGCAGCGCGCGGCAGGACGGGTCCGGGGACTCCGGGGGTGCGGCCATCCTGGCTCCCTCCGCACGGGCGATCGCACAGCCGTCAAGAGCGTCGCATCGCGGCGCGCGCCGCGATGCGGGAACGCGCGCCGGCCGCGCCCCGCGGGCGGGGGCGCGGCCGGTGCGAGCGGTGCGAGCGGTGCGGGTCAGACGTTGAAGCCGAGGGCGCGGAGCTGGTCGCGGCCGTCGTCGGTGATCTTGTCGGGCCCCCACGGGGGGAGCCAGACCCAGTTGATCTTGACGTCCTTGACGATGCCCTCCAGGGCGCTGTGGGCCTGGTCCTCGATCACGTCGGTGAGCGGGCAGGCGGCGCTGGTGAGCGTCATGTCGATGGTGGCGACCTCGTCGTCCAGGTTGATCCCGTAGATCAGGCCGAGGTCGACGACGTTGATGCCGAGCTCGGGGTCGACGACGTCCTTGAGCGCCTCCAGGACCTCTTCCTCCTGGACCGTGGTACCGGGCGTGTCGGTCATGATGCCTCTCCGAGTGCGCGTGCGGTCGCGTCCTTCCACGCCATCCAGGCGAGCAGGGCGCATTTGATCCTGGCGGGGTACTTGGAGACCCCCGCGAAGGCGATGGCGTCCTCCAGGACGTCCTCGTCCGGCTCGACGTCCCGGCCGCGGGACTGCATCAGGGCCAGGAACTCCTCGCCGACCGCCATCGCCTCCTTCACGGACTTTCCGATGATCAGGTCGGACATCACCGAGGCGCTGGCCTGGCTGATCGAGCAGCCCATGGCGTCGTAGGACACGTCGGCGACCGTGGCGTCCTGGCCGTCGCCGTCGAGGTGGACGCGCAGCGTCACCTCGTCACCGCAGGTCGGGTTGACGTGGTGCGCCTCGCCCTCGAACGGCTCCCGCAGCCCCCTGTGGTGGGGGTTGCGGTAGTGGTCCAGGATGACCTCCTGGTACATCGCCTCCAGCTGCATGTCGTCCCTTCCAAGCCTTTTTCGCTACAACCGGCCCGCGCGTCAGTGTGTTCCGAAGAACTTCTGCGCGTGCCGTACCCCGTCGGCGAGCGCGTCCACGTCGGCGAGGGTGTTGTAGAGGTAGAACGTCGCGCGGGTGGTCGCCGGGATGCCGAAGCGCCGGCAGATCGGCCACGCGCAGTGGTGGCCGACGCGGACCTCGACGCCCAGGTCGTCCAGGACCTGGCCGACGTCGTGCGGGTGGATGTCCTCGACGGTGAACGACACCGCGCCGCCCCGCGCCTCGGTGGTGCCGGGGCCGATGACGCGGACGCCGGGGATCTCGCCGAGCCGCTCCAGGGAGTAGCCGACGAGGGCCTCCTCGTGGGCGTGGACGCGGTCCATGCCGATCTCGGCGAGGTAGTCGCACGCGACGCCGAGCCCGATCGCCTGCGCGGTCATCGGGACGCCCGCCTCGAACCGCTGCGGGGGCGGCATGAACGTGGTCTCCTCCATGTGGACGACCTCGATCATGGAACCACCGGTGATGAACGGCGGCATGGCCTCCAGCAGCTCGCCGCGGCCCCACAGGACGCCGATGCCGGTCGGGCCGAGCATCTTGTGCCCGGAGAACGCCAGGAAGTCGGCGCCGAGCCCGGTCACGTCGACCGGCTGGTGCGGGACGGACTGCGCGGCGTCCAGCAGGACGAGCGCGCCGACCGCGTGCGCCCGCTCGGCGATCAGCTGGACCGGCGGGACGGTGCCGAGCACGTTCGACTGGTGCGTCAGCGCGACGATCTTGGTGCGCTCGTTGACCAGCTCGTCGAGCCCCTCCAGGTCGAGGCGGCCCTCGTCGGTGATGCCGAACCAGCGCAGCGTCGCCCCGGTGCGCAGGCAGAGCTGCTGCCACGGGACGAGGTTGGCGTGGTGCTCCATCTCCGACACCACGATCTCGTCGCCGGGGCCGACCGCGAACCGCTCGGCCTCCGGGCCCGCGGTCGCGGCGTTGCTCATCGCGTACGCGACGAGGTTGATGCCCTCGGTGGCGTTCTTGGTGAACACGATCTCGCCGGGCGTCGCGCCGATGAACCGGGCGATGGAGGCGCGGGCGTTCTCGTAGGCCTCCGTCGCCTCCTCGGCGAGCAGGTGCGCGCCGCGGTGCGGGGCCGCGTTGTGCCGCTCGTAGAACTCCCGCTCGGCGTCCAGCACCCGGAGGGGCTTCTGCGACGTCGCCCCCGAGTCGAGGTACACGAGCGGACGCCCGCCGCGGACCGTGCGGCCCAGCAGCGGGAAGTCCTTCTTCAGCTCCTCGGGGAGCAGGCCCGCCCCGGGCGGGGCCGCGGCCGCCCGGCCCGCCTCGCTCGCCGTCATAGGGACGCGCCCGCCTTCGCGTACTTCTCGTAGCCCTGCTCCTCCAGCTCGTCGGCCAGTTCCGGGCCGCCCTCGGCGACGACGCGGCCGGCGGCGAACACGTGCACGAAGTCGGGCTTCACGTACCGCAGGATGCGGGTGTAGTGGGTGATGAGCAGGACGCCCGTCTCACCGGAGGCGAACCGGTTCACGCCCTCGGAGACGACCTTGAGGGCGTCGACGTCGAGGCCGGAGTCGGTCTCGTCGAGGATGGCGACCTTCGGCTTGAGCATCTCCAGCTGCAGGATCTCGTGCCGCTTCTTCTCGCCGCCGGAGAAGCCCTCGTTCAGGCTGCGCTGCGCGAACGACGGGTCGATGGACAGGTTGTCCATCGCCGTCTTCATCTCCTTGGAGAACTCGCGGAGCTTCGGGGCCTCGCCGCGCACGGCGGTCACGGCCGAGCGCAGGAAGTTGGAGACGGACACGCCCGGCACCTCGACCGGGTACTGCATCGCCAGGAACAGCCCGGCGCGGGCGCGCTCGTCGACGGACATCGCGAGGACGTCCTCGCCGTCCAGCGTCACGGTCCCGGACGTCACCTCGTACTTGGGGTGGCCGGCGACCGCGTAGGCCAGGGTGGACTTGCCGGAGCCGTTCGGCCCCATGAGCGCGTGGGTCTCGCCGGCCTGCACGGTCAGGTCGACCCCGCGCAGGATCTCCTTCGCCCCGTCGGAGCCGTCGCCGACGGAGACGTGGAGGTCGCGGATCTCTAGCGTGGCCATAGTGCGTGTGGTTCCTTCGTCGTGGGGTCAGTCGTCGCCGAGCGAGACGTAGACGTCCCCGCCCTCGACCTTGACCTTGTAGGTGGCGACCGGCTGCGTGGCCGGAGGGTTGGTGGGCTTGCCGCTGCGCAGGTCGAAGCAGGACCCGTGCAGCCAGCACTCGATCGTGCCGTCGTAGACCTCGCCCTCGGACAGCGAGACCTCGGCGTGCGTGCAGATGTCGTTGACGGCGTACACGTCCTCGCCGCTGCGCACGATGGCGATGGGCGTGTCGCCGACCTCGACGCCGAGCGCCCCGTCGGCGGGGACCTCGTCGAGCGCGCACACCTTCACGTACCCCTCCTGCGGGGTCGTGTTCCCGGATTTCGCGGTCTCGGTCATCGGGCGGCTCCCTGGTCCAGCTCTTCCTCAATGGCCTCGCGCACCTTGTCGCGGACCTCGGGGACCTCGATCCGCTCGACGAGCTGACCGAGGAAGCCCCGCACGACCATGCGCCGCGCCTCGTCGAAGGTGATGCCGCGCGCCTGCAGGTAGAACAGGTGCTGGTCGTCCAGCCGCCCGGACGCCGAGGCGTGCCCGGCGCCGGCGACCTCGCCGGTGAGGATCT
>NZ_JBIQHY010000032.1:45610-60628 GCF_044508335.1 Actinomadura sp. | reverse complement strand
CGGGGCTCCGCCCCTGTCCCCCGTTGGGGCTCCGCCCCTCGCCCCCGTGCGGGGTTCGGATGGCGGTCTTCCTGCCTCTCCCTGCTCGCTGAGGTTTTTCGGGGGTGTGGTCATTCCTTCAGGGTGTTGAGTCTGGTGGGGGTGTCCTCCAGGGCGCCGCGGTCCCAGTTGGCGAGTTCTGCGGCTGCTTCGTAGGTGGTTTGCAGGAAGTCCGTGAGGGTCGCGTCCGGGTCCTCGGCGGTCGCCACGGCCTCGTAGGGGAGGACGAACTCTCCCATCTCGCTGCTGTAGAAGGCTTCCTTGGGGGCCACCGGATGGTCGGGGAAGCCTTCGGGCTCCGGGTAGGCGTAGGAGTAGAACGCTCCCTCCTCGCCACCGCCCGGCCAGAAGCCGGCGCTCGACAACTCGCCCGAATAGCCCTCCACCATCACCCAGTCCGGGCAGTTCGGCGCGCCGCCCGGGTGCTTCGGGGCGGGGCGGCCTGAGAACCTCGTGCACGCCAGGTCCATCGCACCCCAGAAGAAGTGCACCGGGCTCACCTTGCCGGTGAAGTGGGAGCGGAACTCGCCCAGGACCCGGTCCGCCTGGAGAAGCTGCCGCCAGAACAGGTGGGCGGCATCCGCGTCATACGAGGCGTTCTGGTGGTCCTCGGCGAACGGGATCGCTGGTTCCACCTCGTTCGGGCTGGCCTGGATCGGTGCCTCGATGTCCAGTTCGTGCAGGGCGGCCATGGTCTCGGCGTAGAAATCGGCCACCGACTTGGGCTCCAAGGCCACCGTGCGGGAGCCGCCGTCGCTGCTGCGGATGCGCAGCAGGTGCTCGACGAAGTCGAACTCGATGTCGAAGACGCCGTCCCGGTACGGGACCGCCGAGGTGGTCAGGCCCCTCGGGCTGACGTACAGCGTGACCTGCCACCAATGGTTGAGCAGCGGCGCATGGGCCAGCCGGACCTTCCCGACTATCTGCGCCCACATGTGCAGGGTTTCGCGGGTCGCCGTCCAGTCCGCCGCCCGCAACCGCGGCCAATCGTGCATCACGCCTCCACTCGGCTCGGTCGATGGATCCCATACCCTTCGTCTCGCAGTCCACCTGCCCCGGATGGGCGCGGGGGTGCATAGCCTGGTGATATGCGGAACTGGGTGGGTGCGGGGCTTGACGTCTGCTGGGTGCTCGTCTTCGTGGCCATCGGACGCGCTGCGCACGACGAGGCGGGCGGCTTGGCGGGATTCGCCGGCACCGCGTGGCCGTTCCTCGTCGGGCTCGCGGCCGGATGGGGCGGCCTGCGGGCCTGGCGTCGGGTCGACGCGCTCGTCCCGACCGGTGCGGGAGTCTGGGCGGCGACCGTCGCGGTGGGGATGCTGCTGCGGGCCCTGTCCGGGCAGGGTGTCGCGGTCGCGTTCACGGTCGTCGCCGCCCTGTTCCTCGGAGCCGGGCTGCTCGGGTGGCGCGCCGCCGGGCGGATGGCGGCACGGCGGACCGCCGTGGAGAAATGAACGTTTCCGTCAAATGACCGCCCGGTCTCTTTGACCGATCCAACCAGTTGACTACTGCGCGCCGGTCCTGGTGAAGTTACCCGCGAGTCACGTGGGTGACCGTGATCATGTTGAAGGGGAACACCGATGGCATCTGCGCTGCGCGCATGGCTGGAGAAGCCGAACACCGGACGCGGCGTGCACCTGGCGACGGACGACGGCGGCTGGGAGTTCCGCGACTACGGCGCGCTGGCGGCCGCCGCACGGCGCACCGCCGGGGCGCTGATCGAGGAGGGCGTCCGGCCCGGCGATGTCGTCTGCCTCATCCTGCCCACGGACTTCACCTGCATAGAGACGTACTACGGGGTGTGGGCCGCCGGGGCCACCGTCTGCCTGATCACGCCGCCGCTGTTCCAGGACGGCGACGACTACGTGGCGCACGTCGCGGCGATCCTGCGGCAGGCGTCGCCGGCGCTCGTCGTCGCCTCCAAGGACCTGAACGAGTACGCCGGGCGCGCCATGGACCAGGCCGGGCTGAGCGGTGAGCCGTGGCAGCCGTGCCAGGGCGCGGAGGCGGACGTGCAGCCCGCCGGCGAGCTGGCGCTGCTCCAGTTCACCTCCGGGTCCAGCGGCGCCCCGCGCGGCGTCATGGTCACCTGGGAGAACCTGGAGGCCAACAGCGAGCTGATCGCGCGGATGGCCGGGTACGAGGACGGCGACGTGGTGGCCACGTGGCTGCCGCTCTACCACGACATGGGGCTCATCGGGACGTTCATCACCCCGATCGCGCGGCAGGGGATGCTGCGGCTCATGCGGCCCGACCACTTCATCCGCGACCCGGCACGGTGGATCCGGTGCTTCGCCGAGGCCCAGCACACCGCGGCTCCGCCGTTCGCGTACGCCTACTGCGCGCGGCGGGTCAAGCCGGAGCAGCTCGAAGGGCTCGACCTGTCCGGGTGGAAGATGGCGCTGATCGGCGCCGAGCCGATCGACCCGCATGCGCTGGAGGTGTTCGCGCAGCTCGTCGAGCCGTTCGGGTTCTCCCGGGCGATGTTCAAGCCCGCCTACGGCATGGCCGAGACGACGCTGCTGGTCACCATGGACAACGAGCAGCGCGAACCCCTCGCCGTCCGGCCCGACCCCGAGGCGCTGTCGTTCGGGCGGCCGGTGCGCATCCTGGAGCAGCACCGGCTCGGACCCCGGTCGATCGGCGCCAAGGCCGGGTGGGTCGTCGGGTGCGGTACCCCGGAGGACGACGTCCCCGTCGCGATAGTCGACGACGACGGCAACGAGCTGGGCGAGGGCCTGCTCGGGGAGATCGTGGTCGGCGGCGCCTCGGCCTGTCCCGGGTACTACGCGGGCGCCGAGGCCAAGTCGACGCGGTTCATGGACGGGAAGGTCTACACCGGGGACGCGGGCTTCTTCTACGAGGGGCAGCTGTTCGTCCTCGGGCGGATGGGCGACAGCATCAAGGTCCGCGGCCGGTCCGTCTACGTCGAGGACCTCGAATCCAAGATCGCCGAGGTGAGCGGGCTCGGCAAGGGGCGCGTCGTGGTGGTCGGCGTGCCGGGGGCCGGGCGGAAGGGGCTCGCGCTGTTCGCCGAGACGCAGAGCGAGGAGTGGGTGCCGGCCGTGCGGGAGACGCTGCGGCGCCGCGTCGGGGACGACGTGGAGATCACGGTCGTCGTCGGGTCCGGGCTCATCCAGCGGACGTCCAGCGGCAAGCCGCGCCGCAGGTACATGTGGGAGCGGCTCCAGGCCGGTCGCATGGAGGGCGCGCGCGTCGTCGGCTGATTGCTTAAGCCGCTGATGACAGGACACCATGTCGTTGACTCTGCGAGAGGTCGACGATGCCGGCTGTTGCCAAGACGCTGTTCCGAGCCGTCCGAGGGGGGACGACCTCCCTCACCCCCCGATTCGGTTCGCTCGTTTCGGTGGGCGCCCGCCTGGGCTCCACCGCGCAGAACGCCCTGGAAGTCGCCCGGTTCGGGGGGTTCGACACCGACGAGGACGCCTCCCCGTGCGAGGTGGTGACCGAGCAGCGGGTGTACCGGCTGCGGCACTACTTCCCGGACGCGGCGGGCGGGCCCGTGATGCTGCTCGTCCCGCCGCTGATGATCACCGCGGAGGTGTACGACATCTCCTCGCGGGTCAGCGCGGTGAAGGTCCTGCACGACCTGGGCGTCGACCCGTGGGTCGTCGACTTCGGGGCGCCCGAGCGGGAGCCCGGCGGGCTCGAGCGGAACATCAGCGACCACGTGCTGGCCGTCAGCGACGCCGTCGACCGGATCCGCAAGGCGACCGGACGCGACGTCCACCTCGCCGGGTACTCGCAGGGCGGCATGTTCGTCTACCAGGCGGCCGCGTACCGGCGCAGCGACGGCATCGAGTCGATCGTGACGTTCGGCAGCCCGGCCGACACCAGCCGGGGGCTCCCGTTCGGGCTGCCCGGCTGGCTCGCGTCCGAGGGCGTCGAGCGGATCCCCGACCGGGTGCTCGGCGGCTTCGCCGTGCCCGGATGGGTCACCCGGCTCGGCTTCCAGGTCCTCAGCCCCGTCAAGTCGGTGCGGTCGCGGGTCGACTTCATCCTGCAGCTGCACGACCGGGAGCGGCTGGCGCAGAGGGAGCGGCAGCGGCGGTTCCTGGAGCGGGAGGGGTGGGTGTCGTGGCCCGGCCCCGCGCTCGCCGAGTTCCTCCGCCAGTTCATCCAGCACAACCGGATGCTCACCGGCGGCTTCGTCATCGGCGACCGGCTCGTGACGCTCGCCGACATCACCTGCCCCGTGCTCACGTTCGTCGGCGAGGTCGACGAGATCGCGCCGCCGCCGATGGTCCGCGGCATCAGGCGGGCGGCGCCGCGCGCCCAGGTGTACGAGGCGTCGCTCAGAGCCGGGCACTTCGGGCTCGTCGTGGGCGGCCTCGCGATCGCGCAGACCTGGCCCGCCGTCGCGTCGTGGGCGCTGTGGCGGGAGGGCGAGGACGAGCTGCCCGAGATCGTCGCCCCGGTCGCCGGGGACGAGGAGGCCGAGACCGCCGACCTGCCCGGCGGCCCCGCCGGGTACGGGCTCCAGCTCGCCGCGGGCATCGGGACGAGCGCCGCGCGGTCCGCGCTGCGGACGGCCGCGCGGGTCGCCCGCGGCAGCCGGCAGCTGACCGGGGAGGCCGCGCAGAACCTGCCGCGGCTGGCGCGGCTGGAGCGCATCCAGTCCGACACGCGCATGTCGATGGGGCTGCTCCTGGACGAGCAGGCCCGCCGCAGGCCCGGCGAGGTCTTCTTCCTGTACCAGGGGCGCGGGCACACCCACGACGCGGCCAGGCGGCGCATCGACGCCGTCGTGCGCGGGCTGATCCACATCGGCGTGCGGCACGGCGACGCGGTCGGCGTGCTGATGGGGACCCGGCCCACCGCGCTCGCCCTGGTCGCCGCGCTGAGCCGGCTCGGCGCCGTGGCGGTCCTGCTGCGCCCCGACGGGGACCCCGCGGCCGAGGCGCGGCTCAGCGGGATCACGCGGGTCATCGCCGACCCCGAGCACGCGGCGGAGGCCGCGAAACTGGACGGCGTCCAGGGGTACCTGCTCGGCGGCGCCGGGCGCGGCGACCGCGGGACGCTCATGGACATGGAGCGCATCGACCCCGCGCGGGTCGAGCTGCCCGGGTGGTACCGGCCCAACCCGGGGCGGGCCGGCGACCTCGCCTTCGTGGTGTTCCGGGGAGACGGCGAGCACCTGCGGGCCAGCCGGATCACGAACCGCAGATGGGCCCTGTCGGCGTTCGGGACCGCCTCGTCGGCCGCCCTGTCGCCGTCCGACACCGTCTACAGCATCACGCCGCTCCAGCACCCGTCCGCGCTGCTGATGAGCCTCGGCGGCGCCGTCGCCGGCGGGGCGCGGCTCGCACTGGCCGGCGGCTCCGCCGCGGTCCCCGGCGGGGAGCCGTCCCCCCACCGGGACATCGACCCGGAGGCCTTCTGGGACGAGGCGCGCCGCTACGGCGTGACCGTCGCGTCCTACACCTGGACGCTGCTGCGCGACCTCGTGAACGCGCCGCCGAACCCGGCCGAGCGGCACCACGCGATCCGGCTGTTCATCGGGTCCGGGATGCCGCGCGGGCTGTGGCGGCGGGTCGAGGAGCGGTTCGCGCCCGCGCGGGTGCTGGAGTTCTACGCCTCGACCGAGGGCGAGGCGGTGCTGGTCAACCTGAGCGGCAAGAAGCCCGGCTCGCTGGGCCGGCCGCTGCCCGGCAGCGCCGAGGTGCGGCTCGCCCGGTACGACCTGGAGAACGGGCGGCTCGCCGAAGGCCCCGACGGATTCGCGGTCCGCTGCGAGCCGGGGGAGATCGGCATGCTGCTCGCGCGGGTCCGGCCGTCGGCGGCCGGCTCCGCCTCGCGCGTCGTGCGGGGCGTGTTCCGGCCCGAGGACGCCTGGACGATCACCGGGGACCTGTTCCGCCGGGACGCCGACGGGGACTACTGGCTCGTCGGGCGGGAGGCCGAACTGATCGGCACCGCCGAGGGCATCGTCCCGCCCGGCCCGATCCGGGACGCGCTCGGCGACCTGCCGTACGTCGACACCGTCGCCGTCTACGGGATCCCCGCGGGGGATACCGAGCTGGCCGCCGCCGCCGTGAGCCTGCGGGACGCGGAGGAGACGGTCAAGGCGATCGACCTGACGGAGGCGCTGCTGCGGGTGGAGCCGGAGCTGCGCCCCGCGCTCGTCCGGGTCGTGGACGAGGTGCCCGTCACCGCCGGGCGGCGGCTGTGGACCGCCCCGCTGCGCGAGGAGGGCGTCCCCGCCGCCGGCGACGGGCTGACCTACTACCGCGACCGGTCGGGCGCGTACCGGCCGCTCACCGAGACCGCGCGGCGCCGGCTGCTGCGCGGCGCGGCGGCCCGCGAGACGCGCTCACGCGCAAGTCACCGGCGATAAGTCTGGACTTACGGGCGTCCGCTGCGTTAGAACAAAGCAACAGATTTCGCCTATTTGTTGCGCGCGTCCGGAGGGATCCATGACCAGCGTCCTCGCGCCGCCGCCGCAGGGCAGCGGCCTGAAACCGGTCCCCGGCGTGCCCGGTGTGCCCTACATCGGCAGCACGCTCGCGGTGATGCGCGACCCGATCGGCATGGCCAGGAAGCGGTACGAGCAGTACGGGCCGGTCGCCTGGGGCTGGCTGCTCGGGCAGCGCACCTGCACCGTCCAGGGGCCGGAGGCCGCCGAGGTCGTCCTGGTCAACCGGGACAAGGCGTTCGCGAGCGGGCCCGCGTGGAGCTACTACATCGGGCCGTTCTTCCGGCGCGGCATCATGCTGCTCGACTTCGAGGAGCACCTGCACCACCGCCGCATCATGCAGCAGGCGTTCACCCCGGCGCGGCTGCGCGCGTACATGGAGGCGATGGCGCCCGGCATCGTCCGGGGCGTCGAGTCGTGGCGGCCCGGCCCCGGCTTCAAGGTCTACGACAGCATCAAGCAGCTCACGCTCGACCTCGCCGTGGACGTGTTCATGGGCGTGCGACTGGACGACGCCGAGCGCGCGCGGGTCAACGGAGCGTTCATCGACGCCGTCCGGGCGGGGACGGCGTACGTGCGGTTCCCCGTCCCGGGGTTGCGCTGGCACAAGGGGCTGAAGGCCCGCAAGGCGCTGGAGGAGTTCTTCTACCGGCACCTGCCCGCCAAGCGCCGCGACGGCGGCGACGACCTGTTCGCCGCCCTCTGCGCGGCCGAGACCGACGACGGCGCGCGGTTCACCGACGAGGACGTCGTCAACCACATGATCTTCGCGCTGATGGCGGCGCACGACACGACCACCATCACGCTGACGACGATGGCCTACCACCTGGCCAAGTTCCCCGAATGGCAGGAGCGGCTGCGCGAGGAGTCGCTGAGCCTCGGCAAGGCGCAGCCCTCCTACGACGACCTCGGCTCCTTCACCGGCATCGACATGGTGATGAAGGAGTCGCTGCGCATCCTGCCGCCCGTCCCGGCGCTGCCCCGCAAGGTCGTCAAGGACACCTCCATCCTCGGCTACCACGTCCCGGCCGGCACGATGGTGGTGGTGCCGATGCTCAGCAACCACCACATGGCGCAGTGGTGGCCGGACCCGGAGCGGTTCGACCCCGGGCGGTTCTCCCCGGAACGCCGCGAGGACAGGGTCCACAAGTACGCGTGGGCCCCGTTCGGCGGCGGCGCGCACAAGTGCATCGGGCTGCACTTCGCCGGGATGCAGGTCAAAACGATCCTGCACCAGGTGCTCCAGCGCTACCGCTGGAGCGTCCCCGCGCGGTACGAATGGCCCCTGGACACCACGTCCCTCCCTTCGCCGAAGGACGGGCTTCCCGTCCGGCTCGAACCCCTGGAGCAGAAATGAGCAAGGTCGTCGCCATCACCGGAGCCGCGCGGGGGATCGGCCTCGCCACGGCCCGCGCCCTGAAGGCCAAGGGCGCCACCGTCGTCATCGGCGACATCGACGAGGCCGCCGTCAAGGACGCCGCCGAGTCGCTCGGCGTCACCGGCCTCGTGGTGGACGTCACGTCCCGCGAGTCGTTCACCGCGTTCCTCGACCGGGCCGAGGAGGCCGCCGGGCCGCTCGACGTCCTGATCAACAACGCCGGGATCATGCCGATCGGGCCGGTCACCGACGAGAGCGACGCCGACGCCCGCCGCTGCATCGACATCAACGTGCACGGCGTCATGCTCGGCACCAAGCTCGCCCTCGGCCGGATGCTGCCGCGCGAGTCGGGGCACGTCATCAACATCGCCTCGCTCGCGGGCGTCATGTTCACGCCCGGCCTCGCCCTCTACAACGCCAGCAAGGCCGCCGTCGTCGGGTTCACCGAGGCGACCCGGCTGGAGGTCCAGGACCGGGGCGTCCACGTCAGCGCCGTCCTGCCGACGTTCACCAACACCGAGCTGGTCGCCGGCACCCGCAGCCCCAAGGGGCAGAGGAACTGCGAGCCGGAGGAGATCGCCGCCGCCATCGTCGAGCTGATCGGCAGGCCGCGCCCGCAGGTCGCGGTGCCGAAGAAGCTCGGCACGCAGATCAAGCTGGGCGCGCTCCTCCCCGAGCGGTTCCGGCAGGCGACGTCCCGCCGGCTCGGGCTCGACAAGATCTTCCTGGAGTACGACCCCGACGCGCGCAAGGAGTACGACGCGCGCATCCGGTCCGGCGGCTGACCCCTCGGCCCCGCCGCTCAGCCCCGCCGCGCCTTCCGCGCCTTCCGGCAGGCGCGGCGGGCCTGCGGCAGGTGGCGGACGGCCTCGGGCAGCAGCGGCCGCACCCGGTTCCCCGCCCGGACCGCCGCCGCGAGCCGGACGCCGGATCCGGTTAGGGTGCTGGTCATGACGACGGACGCCACGGCCTCGGACGCGCTGCTGGCGCGGCTCGCCGCGCCGGACAGCGGTGCCGACGACCTCGACACCCGCATCCTGGACGCCGCGCTCGCGGAGTTCGAGACCTACGGGCTGCGCAGGGTCAGCGTCGAGGACGTCGCCAAGCGCGCGGGGGTCGCGCGCACCACCATCTACCGCCGGTTCAGCAACAAGGAGCAGCTGCTCCAGGCGGTGATCCTGCGGGAGTGCCACCGGTTCCTCACCGCGATCGCCGAGGCCACCGACGACCTCGAGTCGGCCGAGGACGCCGTCGTGGAGGGGTTCGTGGTCGGCCTGCGCAGCGCCCGCACGCACCCGCTGATGACGCGCGTCCTGGAGAGCGAGCCGGAGGCGTTCCTCCCGCAGCTCAGCATGAACGGCGGCGCGGTGATGATCGCCGCCCGCGACATCCTCGCCGACCGGCTGCGCCGCGCGCGCCCCGGCGACGCCGAGGACCACAACACCGTCGCGGAGGTGCTGCTGCGGCTCGCGGTGTCGCTGCTGCTGCTCCCGGGCGGCGGGCTGCGGCTGGACGACGAGGACGCGATCCGCGCGTTCGCCCGCGGCTACCTCACCCGCATGCTCCAGCCCGCGCCCGGGGGCGTGTAGAAGGCCGTGCGGAAGGAGGTGGAGCGGCGTTCCGCCGGCCGCCTCCGTCCCGTACGCTCGCCTCATTGAATCTCGTTCTAGAATCGGAGGCGGGGCATGGAGCCGGTCGTCGAGACGTCCTACGGGAAGGTGCGCGGCAGGACACGGGACGGCGTCACCGCCTTCCTCGGCATCCCCTACGCCGCGCCGCCGTTCGGGCCCGGCCGCTTCCGGGCGCCGCGCCCGCCCGAGCCGTGGGACGGCGTCCGCGACGCCTTCGAGTACGGGCCGACCGCGCCCAAGCCCGGCTACCCGCCGCCGTTCGCCGCGCTGCTGCCCGACCCCGTGATCCCCGGCGACGACTGCCTGAACCTGAACGTCTGGACGCCGGGCCTCACCGGCGCGGGAGGGGCGGGCCTGCCGGTCATGGTGTGGATCCACGGCGGCGCGTTCCGCAACGGGTCCGGCGCCGTGCCGGTCTACGACGGCCGCAACTTCGCCCGCGACGGCGTCGTCTGCGTGACGATCAACTACCGGCTCGGCGTGGAGGGCTTCGCCAACCTGCCCGGCGCCCCGCTCAACCGGGGGCTGCTCGACCAGATCGCCGCGCTGGAGTGGGTGCGCGACAACATCGCCGGATTCGGCGGCGACCCGGACGACGTCACCGTCTTCGGCGAGTCCGCGGGCGGGATGAGCGTCACCACGCTGCTCTCCCTCGACCTCGGGCTGTTCCGCCGCGCGATCGCGCAGAGCGGCGCCGGCGGCATCGCGCAGGACCCGGACGACGCAATGCTCGTCACCAGGGAGATGGCCGCCCGGCTCGGGATCGAGCCGACCGCGGAGGCGTTCGCCGCGCTCGACCCCGCCGCGATCATCCCCGCGCAGGCGTCCGTCGCCGCCGAGGTCTCGATGACGCCCGACCCCGTCCGCTGGGGCGCCACCACCGCGGCGGGCGGCATGTCCCTCACCCCGGTCCTGGACGGCGAGCTGATCACGCGCCGCCCCGAGGACGCCATCGCCGCCGGCGCCGGGCGCGACGTCGACCTCCTCATCGGCTACACCTCCGAGGAGTTCCGCTTCTTCCTGATGCCGACCGGCATCGCGGCCCAGGCCACCGACGAGGTCGTGGACTTCGTCGCCGGCGGCATGGGCGTCCCGTCCGGGCTGCCCGCCGCCTACCGCGACCGGCACCCCGGCATGGCGCCCGGCGAGCTGATGGCGACGATCATCACCGACCACCTGTTCCGCATCCCCGCGAACCGGGCCGCCGCCGGGCACACCGCGTCCGGCGGGCGCACCTGGATGTACGAGTTCGCGTGGCGGTCCCCGAACCACGGCCTCGGCGCCTGCCACGCCCTGGAGCTGGGCTTCGTGTTCGACAACCTGACCGCCGAGCCCGACGGGCTGACCGGGCCGAACCCGCCGCAGGCGCTCGCCGACCGGATGCACCGCCACTGGGTGCGGTTCGCCGCCACCGGCGACCCCGGCTGGACGCCCTTCGACCCGTCCACGCGGGCGGTGCGGCTGTTCGACGGGCCGTCCGACGCGACCGTCCACGACCCGCGCGGGGACGTCCGCAAGCTCTGGGACTAGAGCCGCTCGACGACGTGCTCGGCGATGGCGAGCGAGGACGTCGCCGCCGGGGACGGGGCGTTCCGGACGGTCACCACCGGGCCGACCCGCCCGATGCGGAAGTCGTCGACGAGCGACCCGTCGGGGTCCACCGCCTGCGCGCGGACCCCGGCGGGAGCCGCGACGACGTCCGCCGCCGCCAGCTCCGGGACGAAACCGCGCGCCTCGGCGACGAACGCGCGCTTGACCGCCGACCCCCACAGCTCCTTCGCGCCCGTCCGCCAGTGCCGCACCGCCAGGCGCCGGAAGCCCGGCCAGCGGATCGTCTCCCACAGGTCGGCCGGGCGGACGTCGCGGCGCCGGTACCCCTCCCTGGCCAGCGCCAGGACGGCGTTGGGGCCGACGTCCACGCCGCCGTCCACGCGGCGCGTGAAATGCACGCCGAGGAACGGGTAGCGGGGGTCGGGCACGGGGTAGATGAGGCCGCGGACCAGGCCGGTCCGCGACGGGACGAGCCGGTAGTACTCGCCCCGGAACGGGATGATCGCCGGAGCGGGCGAGTCGCCGGCGAGCCGCGCCACCCGGTCCGACTGGAGCCCGGCGCACACCACGAGCCTGTCGAACCGCAGCTCCTCGCTCGCCGACGCGACCGCCACGCCGTCGCCGGACCGCCCGATGCGGACGACCTCGAAGCCGAGCCGCACCTCTCCGCCGCCCTCGGCGACGTCCCCGGCGAGCGCGCGGGCGACCGCCGGGAAGTCCACGATCGCGGTGGTGGGGGAGTGCAGCGCGGCGACTCCGGCGGCGTGCGGCTCGATCTCCCGCAGCCCGCCGCCCGGCAGGCGCCGCAACCCCGGAACCCCGTTGGCCGCGGCGCGCCGCTCGATCTCGTCCAGCGCGGCCACCTCGGACGCGTCGCGGGCGACGACGACCTTGCCGCACTCAACGTAAGGGAGGTTCCGGTCGGTGCAGTATTCCTTGAGCAGCGCGATGCCGCGCCTGCACAGCGTCGCCTTCAGCGATCCCGGCGCGTAGTACAGGCCCGCGTGCGCGACGCCGCTGTTGCGGCCCGTCTGGTGGGCCGCGACGCGGTCCTCCTTGTCGAGGACCGTGACCGTCACGTCAGGGCGCGTCTCGGTCAGCCGGCGCGCGATGGCCAGCCCGAGGATCCCCGCGCCGACCACGCCGACCCGTGTCTCCGCCACACCCGCACCCTAGCGGGCGCCCGGAGACGCCCCGCGGGTCAGCTCCCGAGGCGCTTGCGCCCCTGCGCCCGCAGCCGCCTGCGCTGGGACGGGTCGAGCATCATGTACCCCACGAGGGGTGCGCCGATGACGCCGAGGATGATCAGCGCGCTCAGCCACCAGGGGAAGACGAACAGGGTCAGGAAGCCGACGACGACGCCGCCGATCACTAGCTTGGTCTGGGTCGACATCTGGTACCTCCGTTTACGGGCCGCCCATCCTGTACAACGGCCGTCCCGCGACCGCTGTTCCACGATATGTCGCGAGTCGCGCGGTTGGCCATGGGGATCGATCCCGCCTCGGGGTCGGTATGCCCGGCGCGGGACGATCGGATGCGCGCCGGACGCGCGGATCCTCAGATGCGGATCCTCAGATGCGGAGGGAGAGCTGGCCGCCGCCCAGGGTCCGCAGGACGTCGGCGTGCAGTCTGCCGTTCGTGCACACGACGCTGCCGCCGTCCGGGCCCGGCACGCCGGACAGGTCGGTGAACATCCCGCCGGCCTCCTCCACGATGACCTGGAGCGCGGCGAGGTCCCACAGCGACACCTCGGGCTCGGCGGAGATGTCGACCGCGCCCTCGGCGACCATCATGTGCGACCAGAAGTCGCCGAACGCCCGCGTCCGCCACACCGAGCGGGTCAGGTCGAGGAAGTGCGTGAGGCGCCCCTGCTCCTCCCAGCCGCTCAGGCTGGAGAACGACAGGGACGCGTCCGACAGGTCGCCGACCGACGACACGGTCATCCGGGCGGCGCGGGTGAGGCTGCGGCCCGTCCAGGCGCCGCCGCCCCGGGCTGCCCACCAGCGCCGGTTCAGGGCCGGCGCCGACACCACACCCACGACGATCTCGTCGTTCTCCATCAGCGCGATCAGCGTCGCCCACACCGGGACGCCGCGCACGAAGTTCTTCGTCGCGTCGATCGGGTCGATGATCCAGCAGCGGTTCCCGTACCCGGTCTTGCCGTACTCCTCGCCGAGCACCGCGTCGCGCGGGCGGGCCCGCTTCAGCGTGCCGCGGATCTGCTCCTCGACGCTGCGGTCGGCGTCGCTGACCGGCGTCAGGTCCGGCTTGGTCTCGATGGCCAGATCGAGGGCGCGGAAACGCCTGGTCGTGATGTCGTCGGCCCCGTCCGCCAGCACGTGCGCGAGACGCAGGTCATCGGAATAGCCCGCCACGGCGTGCAACGCTACCCTGATCACCGCCTGTCCAGACACACTTACCCGTGCCGATCCGGCTTTTCGGTCGGCCGGACGTGGCACGCCGGGCGCGAACGCCGGTGCCGCGGGACCGGCAGTGGCAGCATGGGGCCATGCCGCACGACCTTCCCGCGTGGGTGGCCGAGCTGACCGACCCGCGCCGGGCCGCGACGCTCGACGAGCTCGCCGACCGCCTCGTCCCGCTGGCCGAGCACGCCATCGACGTGTCCCGCCGATTGCAGGCGCAGCTCAACGAGCTCAACGACCCGTTCAAGCGCGAGGCGCTGTACGGCCGCGTGGAGCGGCTGAAGGCCCGGGTGGGCGAGGCCCTGGACGAGATCACGGCGGAGATCGCCGCGTCCGGGGAGGAGCGCATCGAGCGGGTCTGGGCCGAGCACGCCGGGCCCGGCGAGCACGGCGCCCGGGAGCGGGAGCTGCGCCGCCTGCTGGACCGCGACGTCGTCCCCGCGCTGTCCAGGCAGCAGCGGGACGTCGCCGAACGCGTCGCCCGGCGCACGTCGGAGGCCCTTGAGGAGGCGACGCAGACGCTGCTCACCCGGGTGGAGGAGCTGGCGAGGGCCGTCACCGACCTGATCCACGACGTGCTGCCGCTCGCCCGCGAGGGCCTGACGCTGGCCAGCCGCATCTCGGCCCTGTCCGGCCACGCCCGGAAGGCGGGCCGGGGGCCCGTCCCCGACGAGCTGCAGGACGCGGGCGCCGAGACGTCCCGCGCGTTCGACGAGGCCGTGGCGCGGCTGGAGCTGGAGTGGTCCGCGCTCGGCGCCCGGTCGGCGACCGTGCGGGCGGCGCTGCGCGGCGCGGAGGAGAGCGCGTTCAGCCACGTCACCGAGGAGATGACCCGGTGCGTGGAGGAACTCGCGCCCCGCCACCTCAAGGCCCTGAACGAGGCCGAGGCCAAGGCCCGCACCCTCTTCGAGGAGCCGCGCGGCTAGGACCTCATGGTCAGGCTCCGCAGGAACTGCTCGTAGTACTCGACGCTCTCGTCCCAGTGCGCCCGGTCCGTCGCCAGCAGGACCTGGTAGAGGACGCCGCCGGCCTCGAACACCCGCACCCGGGTACGGCCCGGCGTGCCGTTCTTGGTGAAGGTGAACTGCAGCTCGGCCGCCGGCGTGTACTTGTAGGGGACGCCCCGGTCGAATTTCTCCTGCTTGAAGTCGGGATAGGCGTCCTTGTCGTTCTTCATCTGGCCGATGGCGGACGCGAGCCCCTCCCCGGGGTTCTGGAAGGACGAGCCGAGACGCTGGAACGCCAGCCCCCGCGTGACCCCGTCCGCCGGGTCGGTGAACGTCACGTCGTCGCCCTCGGCGTCCTCTTTCCAGCCCTGGGGGACGGCGGCCGTGAACGAGGAGCCCTGGTAGAGGCGGTACCCCGGCGGCGCGGAGCCCCGCGCCGCCGGGGACGAGCCGGTCGCGGACGAGGACGCGCCCGGCCGGCTCCCCGGGGCGCCGTCGCCGGTCCGGGTGAACAGCACGACCGCGGCCACGGCGACGACCAGCGCGGCCGCGAAGATCCCGGCGGGCACGATCAGCTGCCACGGCACCCGCCGCGGCGCCGGGGGCGGGGGCG
>NZ_JBIQHY010000032.1:0-45510 GCF_044508335.1 Actinomadura sp. | reverse complement strand
CGGGGGCGACGGCACCGTCGGGGCGGGCTCGGGCGGCGGCAGCGTGATGTCCTGCGGCGGCCGCGCCGGGGCGAACGACGGCGCCGGCGAGCCCTGCGCGGCCCGGCGCAGCAGCCGCTCGGCCTCGTCCCGCCCCATCCGCTCGCCGGGGTCCTTGCGCAGCAGCCCGTGCAGGACGGGCGCCAGCGGGCCGGCGAGGCGCAGCGGGTCCGGCTCGTCCGACAGGACGGCGGCCATCACGCCCCACACGTCCGGGCGCCCGAACGGCGGGCGGCCCTCGACGGCGGCGTACAGCGTCGCGCCCAGCGACCACAGGTCGGACGCCGGGGTCGCCTTCTGGTGCCGGGCCTGCTCGGGCGCCACGTACGCGGGCGACCCGATGATCGCGCCCGCCTGGGTGAGCGTCTCGTCGCCCGCCACGGTCGCGATGCCGAAGTCGGTGAGGACGGCCCGCCCCGGCGCCATCAGCACGTTCCCCGGCTTGACGTCGCGGTGCACCACCCCGGCCGCGTGCGCGGCGCCCAGCGCGTCCAGCAGGTCGAGCCCGATCGCCGCGACCCGCGCGGGCGGCAGCGGCCCCTCCCGCGAGATGACCTTGTCGAGCCCCTCCGCCCGGACGAGACGCATCACGATCCACGGCCGGCCGTCCTCCTCGACGACGTCGTAGACCGTCACGATGCCCGGATGGTCGAGCCGCGCCGCCGACCGCGCCTCCCGGAACGTCCGCGCGTACAGCCGCTCGACCTGGGCGTCGTCCAGGCCGTGCGGCAGCGACACCTCCTTGACCGCCACCTCGCGGTCGAGGGTGCGGTCGCGGGCGCGCCACACCGCGCCCATGCCGCCCCGGCCCAGCAGCTCCAGAAGCTCGTAGCGCGCCGCGATCATCTGAGGCATGCAGCGACCCTACCGACGCGCGCGGCGGCCGTCGCGGGCTATTCGGCGTCGGACTCGCGGCTGGAGAGCAGGCGGCGCAGCGAGTCCAGGCGGGCCCGGGACGCGCGGCCCTCGGCGACCCAGCCGTCCAGCCCGCAGTCCTCCTGGAAGTGGTCGCAGTGCGGCGGGCAGCGCTCGGCGGCGCCCTCCGCGAGGTCGTCGAACGCGTTGATCACGTTCTCCGGGTCGACGTGCGCCAGCCCGAAGCTGCGCACGCCCGGGGTGTCGATGATCCAGCCGTCGCCGCCGGGGAGTTCGAGCGCGATCGCGGACGACGAGGTGTGCCGCCCGCGGCCGGTGACCGCGTTGACGTCGCTGACGGCGCGTTCGGCGTCCGGGACGAGGGCGTTCACCAGCGTCGACTTGCCGACGCCCGAGTGGCCGACGAGGACGGTGGTGCGGCCGGCCAGGTGGGCGCGCAGCTCGTCCAGGTCGCCGCCGCGCCGGGTCACCGCGTAGGGGACGCCGAGCGGCGCGTACTCGGCGACGAGGGCGTCCGGGTCGCCGAGGTCGGCCTTGGTGAGGCAGAGCAGCGGGTCCATCCCGGCGTCGTAGGCGGCGACGAGCTGCCGGTCGATCAGGCGGGGGCGGGGCTCGGGGTCGGCCAGCGCGGTCACGATGGCGAGCTGGTCGGCGTTCGCGACGATGATCCGCTCGAACGGGTCGGTGTCGTCGGCGGTGCGGCGCAGCGCCGAGGTCCGCGGCTCCACCCGGACGATGCGGGCGAGCGTGTCGGGGTCGCCGGACACGTCCCCGACGAGCGCCACCCGGTCGCCCACGACGACGCCCTTGCGGCCCAGCTCGCGGGCGCGCATCGCGGTGACGGGACGCTCGTCGCGGGTGCCCGGGTCGACCAGGCAGCGGTACCGGCCGCGGTCCACCGCGGTGACGAAGCCGGGCGAGGCGTCCTCGTGCGCGGGACGGCGGCGGGTGCGCGGCCGCGACCCGCGGCGCCCGGGCCGCACCCGGACGTCGTCCTCGTCGTAGTCGTGTACTCGTCGAGCCAGTGTCCGCCCCTGCCGTCAGGCGGGCGCCAGCATCGACGCCCACTGCCGAGTGAAGTTCGGAAGAGTCTTGCCCACGGTGCCCGGATTCTCCACATCGATGCCGGGAACGGCCAGGCCCAGCACCGCCGCCGCCATCACCATCCGGTGGTCGTCGTAGGTGCGGAAGACGCCGCCGCGCAGCGGGCGCGGGCGGATCTCCAGCCCGTCCGGCAGCTCGGTGACGTCGCCGCCGAGCCCGTTGATCTCCGCGGCCAGCGCGGCGAGCCGGTCGGTCTCGTGGCCGCGCAGGTGCGCGATGCCGGTCAGCCTGGACGGGGAGTCCGCGAGCGCGCAGAGGGCCGCGAGCACCGGGGTCAGCTCGCCGACCTCGTGCAGGTCGGCGTCCAGGCCGGAGAACCCGCCCCGGCCGCGCACCGTCAGCCCGTCCGGACCGCGGGACGCCTCGGCGCCCATCGCGGTGAGGAGGCCGCGCAGCGCGTCGCCCGGCTGGGTCGTCTCCGCCGGCCAGCCCGGCACGGTCACCCGGCCGCCGGTGACGAGCGCGGCGCCGAGGAACTGCGCCGCGTTCGACAGGTCCGGCTCGATCACCCAGTCGCGGCCCCGCAGCGGGCCGGGGGCGACGCGCCAGACGTTCCCCTCCGTCTCGACGACCGCGCCCGCCTCGCGGAGCATCCCGACGGTCATCGCCAGATGCGCCGCCGACGGCACCGGCGGCCCCTCGTGCCGGACCTCGACGCCCTTCTCGAAGCGCGGCGCGGCCAGCAGCAGCCCCGACACCAGCTGGGACGACCCGGACGCGTCGATCACGACCTCGCCGCCGTCCACCGAGCCCGCGCCCCGGACGGTGAACGGGAGCGCGCCCCGCCCGCCGTCGTCGACGACGGCCCCGAGCGCCCGCAGGGCGGTGATGAGCGGGCCCATGGGCCGCTCCCGCGCGCGGGGGTCGCCGTCCACCGACACCTCGCCCGACGCGAGCGCCGCGACCGGCGGCAGGAACCGCATCACCGTCCCGGCCAGGCCCGTGTCGACGTCCGCCGGGCCGCGCAGCTCACCCGGGACGATCCGCCAGTCCCCGCCGTCCTCGGCGATCCCCGTGCCGAGCGCGCGGAGCGCGGCGGCCATCAGGTCGGTGTCGCGGCTGCGCAGCGGCCGGACCACCCGGCCCGGCGCGGCGGCGAGCGCGGCCAGCACGAGCGCCCGGTTGGTCATCGACTTCGAACCGGGCAGCGGCACCGTGGCGTCCACCGGGGCGTGCGCGACCGGGGCGGACCAATGCGGAGAGGGCATGCCCCAAGGTTATCGGGCCGGCCGGATCAGAGGGGGATGGTGAGGAGCGTCCCGCCGGTGTCGAGCCTGACCGCGAAGCTCTCGATCTGCTGCCGGTCGAGGCCCGTCCCGCCCTGCATGACCAGCGGCTTCGGCTGCCCGGGCACGCCGTAGCCCTCGTCGGGGACGCGCCAGCCGGCGACGACGCTGCGTTCGCCCGCCTTCGACACGGCCTCCAGGTGGCACCGCAGCGGCCCCTTGACGCCGCGCAGCTCCAGGCTCACCTGCGTGCCCCAGCCCTTGTCGACCAGGCCGACCGTCCCGGACACGCCCGTGCCCGCGTCCTTCGCGCTGAACTGCTCGCCCATGACCGACTGCGCCACGGGCGGCTGCTTCTGGCCGGCGCCCTCGTCGCCCAGCGCCGCCCCCACCGCGATGCCCGCGCCGAGGGCCACCGCCGCGGCGGCGGTCCCCACCGCGTACGCGCCGCGGCGAAAGCGCCGGTCCGCCCTCCGCCGCCGGCGCATCATGTCGATCACCGGCGCCGGGGGTGTGGACGGCTCGTCCTCCTCGGCGGCCGCCTCCGCGCCGGGCTCGGCCGCGCCGGGCGCCAGCTCGAAGAGGGCGCCGGCCGCCCCGGACAGCTCGCCCAGCTCGGCCTGGCAGCGGCCGCACCCGTGCAGATGCGCCTCGAACGCCCGCCGGTCGGCGTCTTCGAGAAGGCCCAGGGCGTAGGCGCCGACGTCGGTGTGCTCGATCTGGGAGCTCATGAGGTCACCCCCCTCTCCTCCAAGGCGACGCGCAGGGCGCGCAGCGCGTAGTACACGCGGGACTTGACCGTCCCGACCGGGATGCCGAGGTACTCGGCGGCCTGGTTCACCGTACGGTCGCGCAGCACCGTCTCCGTCAGCGCCTGCCGATGCGCGGGGGAGAGGGACTCCAGCGCCTCCGTCACCACGACCTTGCGCAGCAGGCCGTCCATCTCGTCCGCCATCGGGAGGTTCTCCAGGGGGCCGTCGCCGACCTCCGGCGGCCTGACCTCGCGCTGCCGCCGGTTGTCGATCACGATACGCCGGGAGACCGTGGCCAGCCACGGCATCAGCGAGGACGTCCGGTCGTCCAGCCGGTCCGCGCTGCGCCACGCCCTGATCATGGTCTCCTGCACCACGTCCTCGGCCCACTGGCGGTCACCGCCGGTGAGCCGGAGCACGAACGCGAGGAGGGGCCGATGGTACTCGCGGTACAGCTCCGCGACGATCTCCTCGTCGCTCGCGGCCGATGGCGGCCGCGCCGTGCCGGGGCGGCGGAGCAGGCTCCGCAGCCCGCCGGTCGGGCGACCGGTCGATCCGGGAAGGGCCATGGCCGGGGCGTCTCCGTTGAGGTGGGGCGGTCGCCGAGCGGGGCTCGCCGACTGGTCGGTCGCGGGCGGGGCTGGAGGACGGTATGCGGTCACCTGGCAGTACGGGACCGCGCCGCTCCGCGGTTCAACGGCCTTGAGGCTCTTTTAAGGTTTTCTTCGGGAAGTCAGCGCTTGACCGCCTCCCTGACCTTCCCCGCCTGGGCCGCCGTGCCCGCCTTCACGGTCCGGCCGGCCTTCACCGCCTTCGCCGCCTGGGTGGCCGTCCCCGCCTTCACGGTCTTGCCCGCGGCCTTGCCGGCCTTCGCGGCCCGCCCGGCGCGGAGCGCCGCCATCTCGCGGATGTCCGGGTTGCCGCCCTGGGAGAACAGGCCGCCCCTGGACCGGCCGCGGGACCCGAGGCGGCCCTTCAGCGCGCCGGTCGCCTTGCCCGCCTTGAACGTGCCCGCGGCACCGGCCTTGCCCAGCACGCCACCCGCCTTGGCGCTCTTGAACAGGCCGCCCTTGCCCGCCTTTCCGGCTTTGAACAGCCCGCCCTTGCCGGCCTTTCCGGCCTTGAAGAGCCCGCCGCCGGCCTTGCCCGCCTTGAACAGGCCGCCGCCCCGCTTGGCGGCCGGCTTCGCCCTGGCCGCCTTCGCGGCCTTCTGGGCGGCCTTGCGCCCGCCCTCCGCGCGGGCGATCCGGATCTGCCGCGCGGCCTCCCGGCGGGCGTCCCGCAGCGTGGCGGCCGCCTCCCTGCGCATCGCCTTGGCCTCGGCGCCGGTCCTGATCTGCGACTCGCGCATCGCGCGCCGCAGCTCCGCCGTGCGGGGCGGGCGGCGCGGCTCGGTCGCCGACATCAGCAGCGCGCCGAACAGCGCGGCGTTCTTCAGCAGGTGGGAGCGCTCATCGGCGCGGCGCTCGGGGTCGCTCTCGGTCCAGTAGCGGTGCTCGGTCGCCAGCGCGGGGATCAGCTCCACGGCGAGCATCAGAGTCGTCAGCCGGCGGAGCCTGCCGGTCAGCAGCAGCGCGCCCGTGCCGAGGCTCAGCGCGCCCTCGATGCGGACCATGGTCTCCGGGTCCTTCGGCATCCAGTCGAGCCGGTCGGCGACCGGCTTGACGGCCGGGCCGACCTGCTCGGCGCGCTCCCGCGGATCGCGGATGGCGTCCAGGCCGGTCATGATGTAGGGCGCCGCCACGAGGGGGCGGGCCAGGGTCGTGAAGGGTCGCATGACCCTCTCCATGCCCAGCGCGCCGCACCTCAAGCGCGACCGGCCGGTGTCCCAGGCTCGTGGTGTCATGGGACGCATGTGCGGACGCTATGCCACGACCCGCGCGCGTCAGGAGCTGCTGGACGAGTTCCAGGTGCAGCTCGACGCCGTCGACGGGGATCTCCAGCCTGACTACAACGTCGCCCCGACGAAGCAGGTTCCGGTCGTCCTGAACCGGCGCCCGAAGGACGCCCCGGAGGAGGAGCCCGCCGTCCGGCAGCTGCGGACGGTGCGCTGGGGGCTCGTCCCCTCCTGGGCCAAGGACCTGTCCATCGGGTCGCGCATGATCAACGCCCGGTTCGAGACCGTGCACGAGAAGCCGTCCTACCGGCGGGCGTTCGCCCGCCGCCGCTGCCTGCTGCCGGCCGACGGCTATTTCGAGTGGTACACGCTCCAGAACCAGGGCGACGCGCCGGACCCGGCCGAAGGCGAGAAGAAGGCCAAGAAGAAGCCGCAGAAGCAGCCCTATTTCATCCGCCCGAACGACGGCTCCGTCATGGCGATGGCCGGGCTGTACGAGTTGTGGAAGTCGCCGGAGGACGAGTGGGTGTGGACGTGCACCGTCATCACCACCGAGGCGCCGGACGACCTCGGCCGCATCCACGACCGGATGCCGATGATCGTCGAACCGGACCGCTGGGACGCCTGGCTCGATCCGGAACTCACCGACACCGAGCGGGTGCGCGGGCTCCTGGTCCCCGCCATGGCCGGGACAATGGACGCCTACCCGGTGTCAAAGGCGGTCAACAGCGTGCGAAACAACGGGCCCGAACTCATAGAACCGCTGATTTCTGGGGATAGTCCGGGTAATCCGTCCGACAGTTTGTTCTGACCGCCGCCGCCTCGGGGGAGGGAGTGCGCACCATCGTGGACATCGCCGCCGCCCGTTCCCGCCTTGAGGTCATGCTCGCCGATCTGGAGCGGTCCATCGCCATTCTCCGCGGCGAGACGCCCGAGCACGACAATTCCGCGGCGGACGCCGGCGCCGGCCTCACCGCGCACGACCGCGTGGAGGCGGCGCTGGAATCCCTGGAGCGCCATCGCGGCGGGGTGGCCGCCGCCCTGGAGCGCATCGACGCCGGCGCCTACGGCCGGTGCGTCGACTGCGGTGAGGCGGTCCCGGAGGGCCGCCTGGAGGCCCGTCCCGACGCCGCCCGCTGCATCACCTGCCAGGCGCGCCGCGACCGCAGGCGCTAGCCCGCGCGGCGTGCGCTCGCCAGGAGGTGGACGCCCAGCGACTCGTCCCCCTGCGGGGCGTTCAGCTCGGTGCGGACGAGGCGGGGCAGGGCGCGGGGCGACTCGGCCAGCACGTGCTCGACCGTCGAGGGCGACAGCACGGTGCGCGGCCTGATCCACTCGACCTCAAGGCCGGCGTCGCCGAGCAGCTCGCGCAGCTGGTGGGACGAGAACGAGCGCGTGATCGTCCCGTCCGGCCAGGGGACGAGGACGACCTCGGCGCTCGGCACGTCCGACAGGTGCGCCCAGTAGTTCCGCTCGGCGAGCAGCGCCATCCCGAGGGTGAGGGAGTCGACGCAGAGCAGGACGCGGCCGCCGGGGCGCAGCACGCGGGCGATCTCGGCGATGGTGGCCTCGGTGGCCAGGTGCCGGGACAGCACCCGGTTCTCCGCGACCACGGCGTCCACCGAGGCGTCGACCAGGTAGGAGAGCGTTCCAGAGTCGCCCACCAGCGGGATCGTGCCCCGCACGGGGCGGCGGGTCTCGTCCCGGGCCGAGCGGCCGGCGCGGTCGGGGTCGCGCACCTCCAGCACCGCGTGGCCGGCCGCGGCGGCGTGGCCGGCGCTGCGCCCGTGCCCGCCCGAGATGTCCAGCACCCGCGACGGCCTGCGCGGCAGCCAGCGGGCCAGCTGCGCGTCGGCCACGGCCCGGTAGAACGTCCAGTAGCGCGCCAGGGACTCCCCGGACGCGGCTCCGGAGCCGTCGCGCAGGCTGGCGATGGTGGGCTCGGAAGGTCGCGCCGAAGGCACGGAGTGCACCGATTGCTCCTGTTCTCCGCGTGTATGTGACATCCTTCCCCGTCCGGGGCCGGTCATCACCCTGAGTGACCCGCCGGCGGGCCGCTCCGGGAATCGGCGGGGCCGTTCCGGTGTTGCACCGTCTCACAGCGAGCAACACGGAGGTGCAAGCCGATGACCACAGCCGTCGCCGATGGGCAGCGGAGAGCCGGGACGGCGATCCGGGGCGACGCACGCGCACCCGTCCGCATCGGAAGGCCGCGCGGACCGATATCGTCTGTGGGGTACGACGCCGCCGGCCCAGTCGGGGCCAAGGGCGCCACAGCCGAGGGGGTGGGTCAGGTACCGGGCACCACGGAGACCGTGGAGCAGCGCCAGGAGCGGTTCCAGCGCGACGTGCTCCCGTTCTTGGACCAGCTGTACTCGGCCGCGCTGCGCATGACGCGCAACCCGGCCGACGCCGAGGACCTCGTCCAGGAGACCTTCGCCAAGGCGTTCGCGTCCTTCCACCAGTTCAAGGAGGGCACGAACCTCAAGGCGTGGCTCTACCGCATCCTGACCAACACGTTCATCAACTCCTACCGCAAGAAGCAGCGCCAGCCGCAGCAGGCCGCCACCGAGGACATCGAGGACTGGCAGATCCACCGCGCCGAGTCGCACACCTCGAGCGGGCTGAAGTCCGCGGAGGCCGAGGCGCTGGAGCACCTGCCCGACAGCGACGTGAAGCGGGCGCTGCAGGACCTCCCCGAGGAGTTCCGCATCGCCGTGTACCTCGCCGACGTCGAGGGCTTCGCCTACAAGGAGATCGCCGAGATCATGGGCACGCCCATCGGTACGGTGATGTCCCGCCTGCACCGCGGCCGGCGCCAGCTCCGCGGCATGCTGGAGGACTACGCTGAGGACCGCGGGCTCACCCGCGCCGGCAGGGGGTCATCATGAGCTGCGGCAACCACCACGAAACGCCGTGCGACGAGGTCCTGGCCCGCGTCTACACCTATCTCGACGGCGAGCTCGACCAGGGCGGCTGCAGCGAGGTCCGGCAGCACCTCGACGAGTGCGGGCCGTGCCTGCGCGAGTACGGGCTCGAAGAGGCCGTCAAGAAGCTCGTGAACAAGTCCTGCGGCTGCGAGCAGGCGCCGAGCGACCTGCGGTCCAAGGTGCTCGGCCGGATCGAGGAGATCTGCGGCGAGATCAAGGCCACGGGCGGCGCGGAGAAGACCGAGAGCGCCTGACCCCGGTCGCTCGGCCGCGAGCGCCTGGCCGGGAGCGGCCGACCGGGTGAGGCCGACCGGGTGAGGCCGCGGCGCCGCTCCGGCCCGCCGCCCCTTCGGTATCGTGCTGCGGGTGCTCGCACTCGTCACCGGCGCGGCCGGATTCATCGGATCCCATCTCGTCGACCGGCTCCTCGCCGACGGCCACGAGGTCATCGGCGTGGACGACATGACGTCCGGCGCGAACGTCCGCCCCGGCGTGGAGCTGTGGGAGATGGACGTCGCCGACCCGGCGCTGGTGGAGAAGGCGGCGGTGCGGCGGCCCGAGGTGATCTGCCATCTCGCCGCGCAGGTCAGCGTCCGCGCCAGCGTCTCCGACCCGCTCGCCGACGCCCGCACCAACGTGCTGGGCACCGCCAACGTGCTGGAGGCCGCGCGCGCGGCCGGCGGGCGGAAGGTGGTGTTCACCTCCAGCTGCGCGGTGTACGGGGTGCCGGACGCGCTGCCCGTCCCCGCCGACGCCGAGCTGCGGCCCGCGTCGCCGTACGCGGCCTCCAAGGTCTCCGGCGAGGTCTACGCGGGCATGTACCGGCGGCTGCACGGCATCGACTTCACGACCCTGACGCTGGCGAACGTCTACGGGCCCCGGCAGACCCCCGAGGGCGAGGCCGGCGTCGTCTCCATCTTCACCGACGCGCTGCTGTCCGGCCGCCCGACCAAGGTCTACGGCGACGGCACGCAGACCCGCGACTACGTCTACGTCCTGGACGTCGTGGACGCGTTCGCCCGCGCGGCCGGGGACGCGGGCGGCGGGCGCCGCTTCAACGTCGGCACCGGCGTGCAGACGACCGACCGCGACCTGCACACGCTGGTCGCCGAGGCGGCGGGCGCGCCCGACGACCCGGAGTTCGCGCCGCCCCGGCTGGGGGACCTGCCCGCGATGGCCGTCGACCCGCGGGCGACGCGGGAGGTGCTCGGCTGGGAGCCGAAGGTGGGCCTCGCCGAGGGGATCGCCGAGACCGTCGCCTGGGCGCGCGAGCGCGATCCCGCGCGGGCCGCAGGGCGCCGCTGAACACGCCTGGACACGGCAGAACACGCCTGAACACGTCTGGGCGCGGCAGAACGCGCGCACGCCCGGCAGAATTCGGCTGCATACCCCAAAACACGGGCTTGTCGTATTGTAGCCATTTCCTTGGGGTGAGTCTTTTTGATCCGAGAGGTACGGTACGTCGTACCCCGCGGGTCGCCGAGGCGAAAAGGCGCGGGGCCGCCGGCGCATTCGGCGCGGGTCGCCGGTGCATTCGCCGATGCACGTGCATTCTGTTGTGCAATCGGGTTGTGCGCTTACGTTGGGTGCATTCGCCGGGGCAATTGATCACCTATGGTGACGGTCGGTTCACGCTTTGCTCAGTTTTTCCCTCACGCCTGTGTGACCTGGGCAGTTCGCGTTAAGCTTGTGCCGAAATCAGCGACGGGAGCACGTGCGCGCCGATGCAATTCGGGGTATGTGCTCGCCCGGGAAGCCGGGCCCGCGCCCGGCCCCGGACGGAGGTCGGCCGCGAGGCCGGGACGGCCCGGTTCGGCGGGGGGAGGCAAGGAGCCATGCTCAAGCGTGTGTCGCCGGCAGGACACGGCGGGCGCCCGAGCGCCGCGGCGTCGTCGCTGATGCTGACCAAGGGCGTGTCCTGGGTCTAGGTGCCGGCAGGCGCACAGCACCCCGGCGGCGGCCCGCCATCTCGTCACTCCCCGAGGGGCGGCAATGCGTGGACTACCTCTCGCTGCCTGGGCGTACGTATGCGGTGTGGTGGCCCTCGCGGCCGGGCTCATCGCGACGTCGTCCTTCGCGGAGCTGGACTGGAGCAAGCTGGCCGTGCTGGCCCTGCTGTTCCTCGTCTGCGACTCGGCGCCGGCGCGGCTGAACATCGCGCGCGCCCGGGTGTCGCTCAGCTTCGCCGCGAGCCTGGCCTCGGTGGTGCTGCTCGGCCCGGTCGGCGCCGCGCTGCTCGGCCTGGTCGCCGTCGTCACCGGGCAGCGGTTCTTCGCCCCGGTCAAGCGGATCTTCAACGGTGCGCAGTTCGCGCTCAGCGGCTTCATCGCCGGGACCGTCTTCGACCTGCTCGGCGGCGCCCGCTTCCACCCCGAGCAGGCCCGCTGGGTGGAGAACGTCATCGGGCCGTTCCTCGGCGCGCTGGTCACCTTCGTCCTGGTCAACCTGACGCTGATGGGCGGGGTGCTGCTGCTCAGCCGGCAGACGACGCCGCGCGAATGGCTGCACGAGAGCGGCCAGCTCGCCGTCGGCTGCCTCGGCTACGGCATGGTCGGCCTGCTGATCGCCGGGCTGTGGCCGCGCGTCGGGCCGTTCGCCGCCGTGCTCGTCCTGCTCCCGCTGTTCATCGCCCGCTGGGCGATGGACCAGGCGTACGCGCAGCAGCAGGCGCACGCCGCGACCCTCGCCGCGCTGTGCCAGGCGGTCGAGACCAAGGACTTCTACACCCGCGGGCACTCCGAGCGGGTCTCCCGGGGCTCGGTGATGATCGCGCAGGAGATCGGGATGCGCGCCGACCGGGTCGAGGCGATCCGCTACGCCGGGATGCTGCACGACGTCGGCAAGCTCGGCGTCCCCACCAAGGTGCTGCAGAAGTCGGGCGCGCTGACCGAGGAGGAGTTCGCCGCGATCCAGCTGCACCCGATGCGCGGGCTGGAGATCGTCCGGGAGATCGGGTTCCTGGACGAGGCGCTCGCCGGGATCATGCACCACCACGAGAAGATGAACGGCCGCGGCTACCCGATGGGCCTCGCCGGCGACGAGATCCCCGAGTTCGCCCGCGTCATCTCGGTCGCGGACGCCTTCGACTCGATGACCTCGACCCGCTCCTACCGGGCGGCGCGCAGCATCGAGGAGGCCGTGGCCGAGCTCCGCCGCGGGATGGGCGACCACTTCGACCCGGAGATGGTCGAGGCGTTCCTGCGGGCGCTCGACCGGGAGGGCTGGGAGCCGCCGCGGCCGGTCGTCCTGCCGGACGACGCCGTCGCCGAGACCACCCAGCAGGACCACGACGACCCGAGCCGGCCGCTGCGGGTCACCGGCGGCGACGAGGTGCGGCACCAGTGACGACGAGCCGGATCCCCGCCCGCGAGCGGGCCGCGTGGCAGACCATCGACTCCGGCCAGCTGCTGCTGATCGCCACCGCCGGGCTGTTCGTCGTCGTCGCGGTCACGCAGGTCGCGGCCGTCGGCCTGCACCAGCCCAACGTCGCGATCATCTTCGGCGTGCTGATCGCGCTGGGCGAGCTGTTCCGCATGGTGATGCCCGGCAACCGGGAGGTCGCGCCGATCGCCAGCGCCGGTGCGATGGGCTACGCGCTGCTGGTCGGCGTCGGCCCCGAGGGCGCCCCGCCGGACGCGCCGCTCGGCGTCGTCCCGGCCGAGCACTCCGCGCTCCAGGTCGTCGCGGTCACCGCGGTGGGCATGCTCGTCGGCTCGCTGCCGCACATCGCGGTCGGCCGCACGCCGCGCCCGGACGCGATGGCGCGCCGGCTGTTCACCGTCGCGGTCATCGCGCTCTGCTTCCGGCCGGTGCTGGGCCTCGACCTCGCCTGGTACCTGCTGCTGGCCGTGATGGGCGTGGTGGTGATCGGGTCGTGCTTCACCGACGTGCTGATCGCCGCGATGATCCGGGCGGAGACCGTCCGGGCCCGGTTCGGCATCGCGCTGCGCGACGAGATCAGCGCGAAGATGGCGCTGTGCGCCGCGACCAGCGCGACCGCCATGCTGATCGCGGTCGCCACGACCGCGATGGGCGAGGCCGCGCTGCTGATCTTCACGGTGCCGATCCTGGTGACGCAGTTCGCGTTCCGCCGGTACGCGGGCATCCGCGCCACCTACCTGGAGACGGTCCGCGCGCTGTCGCGGGTCACCGAGGTCGGCGGCTACGTGGAGGCGGGCCACTCGCGGCGCGTGGCGCGGCTCGCGGTCGCGATGGGCCGCGAGCTCGGCATGACCGAGGAGGAGCTGCTCGAACTGGAGTACGCGGCGCTGATGCACGACATCGGGCAGCTGTCGCTCGGCGACCCGATCCCCGGCGGCGCGACCGTGCTGGCGTCCCCGGCCGAGCAGCGCCGCATCGCCGAGCTGGGCGCCGAGGTGATCAAGCAGACCGGGGTGCTGGACCGGGTCGCGCACATCGTGGAGCTGTCCTCGCACCCCTACCGGGCGGGCCGCGAACCCGTCGGCGACTCCGGCGAGCGGCCGATCCCGCCGCCGCTCGCGGGCCGCATCATCAAGGTCGCGAACGCCTACGACGACCTGGTGGGCGACTCCGCCGACCGCGACCGGGGCGCCGCCGTGCTGGAGCGGCTCAGGCTCGACTCGGCCGCCGAGTACGACCCGGCGGTCGTGGAGGCGCTCAGCCGCGTGCTGGACCGGCGCCCCCGCCCGTAGCGGGCCTGCACCGCCGCGACGCCGGCCGTGATCGCCGCCGCGGACGTCCACAGCAGGAGGGCGCCGAGGTGCTGGTCGTCCAGCGGTGACGCGCCCCAGCGGCGGCCGAGGCTCCCGTACCAGTCGCCGCCGAGCACCGTCCCGTACCGCGTCAGCGCCATCCCGGCCAGCGCGTGCAGCGGCAGGACGGCGAGCGGGACGAGCGTCCCGGCCGTCCCGCGGTAGTAGGCGAGCCCGACGATGACGAACACGACCATCGCGAGCGAGTGGAGGGCGTGGTTGCTGAGCGACGGCGGGAACAGCGGCGACGCGTACCACGCGTAGAGGGTGAGCAGCAGCAGCGCCGACGCCGCGACCGGGTGGCCGAGCGCCCGCAGGCCGCGGCTGCCGGCGGCCGCGGCGAGCAGCGTCCGGCCCTCGCCGCGCATCGCCCGCAGCGCCAGCCGCACCGGCGCGCCGTACAGCAGCAGCGCCGGCGCGGCCACGCCGACGAGGACGTGCTGGATCGCGTGCGCGCTGAACAGCACCATGCTGTAGCGGGAGATGCCGCTCGCGGTGCCGAGCAGCAGGACGAGCAGCCCGGCGGCCCACGCCGCGGACCGCCGCCGCGGCCAGTCCCGGACGCGCACGACGCCCAGCCCGTACAGGACGGCCCCGGCGGCGATCAGCACGAAGAACAGCGGATCGACCCACCAGTCCAGCAGGTAGGGGCCCGCCCCGGCCGGGCCGGGCAGCGGGAAGCCGAGCCGGAGCGCGGTGACGTCGAGGGTGCCGGGGGCGTTCTCGGGCGTGGGCGTCCTGGACAGCCCGGCGGCGAGCGCCATCGTCGCCGCCATCACGAGGGTCTCCGCCGTGCCGAGCCGGAGGAAGGCGCGCGGGCCCGTGCCGTCCCGCAGCGCCGGGATCGTGGTGCGGCGGTGCCACCAGCCGAACGCGCCGAGCGCGGCGAGCGCCGCGCCCTTCGCCACGACCAGCATCCCGTACCGCGACCCGAGGTGGACGCCGCCGAGCCGCACCCACGCGTTCACCGCGCCGCTGACCCCGACGACGGCGAACGCGACGAGCGCGAGGGAGCTGTAGCGTTCCACGACCCGGACGAGGCCGCCCCGCGCGCCGTCCGGGCCGTCCGGGGAGGGGTGGTGCCCGGCGCCCCGGGGGAGCCCGCCGCGGACGTCCGGCGCGACGGTGACCAGGGCGACGAGCCCGCCGACCCACAGCGCGACGCCCAGCACGTGGGCGGCGAGGCTGTAGACGGCGAGTGCGTGGTTCGAGGCGCTCGCGGCGTGCCCGGTGAACAGCGGCGGCAGCATGCCGGCGAGCGCGCCCGCGAGGAGGTACCCGGCGCCGCCCGCGGCGCGCGGCAGGCTCGCCGCGACCGCGATGGCGACCGCGGCGGCGAGGACGATGAGCAGCGCCCGCCCCTGCGGCAGCTCGACGAGGAGCGTCCGCATCATGTCGCCGGTGACGCCCGCGAGCCCGACCCCGAACAGGTCGAGGACGGTGCACACGATCAGCGCGAGCGTGCACAGCGCCCACAGCAGCGCGGTCAGCGACGCGGCGCGCAGGCAGCGGCGGCCGAGCGGGGACGCCCCCGGCACGAACGCGGCCGCGACGAGCAGCCAGCCGACCGTGAGGACGGCCGCGACGTCGCCGCCGAGCTTGGCGACCGACAGGCCGATCTTGGTCAGCGCGCCCTCCTGCGACAGCCCCGGCGTCGCGCTCGCGGTGAACGCGCCGCCGACCCGCAGCACGAACGCGAGGACGACCAGCGCGAGCGCGGCGGCCCCGATGACGAGCATCGCCCGGTCGGTCCGGGCCGAAGGCCGATCCGGGGTCGCCTCATGTGTCGTCACGGCCGGAAATACGCGTACAACCGGTGGAAAGTTCAATACTGTTTCCGCCAGACCGCAGACCGGCCGGCGCGCCCGGCCGCCCGATCCCGCCGAGGAGCGAGATGAGCGCCCAGCAGCCGGGGAGCAACACGTATCTGGAGAAGGTCGTCGCGCAGCAGGCGGTGCTGGCGGACGACCTGAAGAGCCGCCGCGCCCCGCAGGCGGCGCCCGGCGCGCCGGGCGCGGTCCCGGCGCCCGGCCCGCTCGCGAAGCGGGAGCGCGCCCTCGGCCGTGGCGCGCCCGGCGGCGACCAGACCGGCCCCGGCCCCGTGGACGTGCGGATCACCGGGTTCTGGCGGTGGAAGAACGTGCTCGTCCCGCCGAACGCGTTCGTGGTGCACACCCGGCGCGGCCGGGCCGAGCCGCTGCACATCGGGCTCGGGGTGTCGTTCCGGTTCAACCCGTCCACCGACTCGTTCATCGTGGTGCCGGGCGCGACGCAGACGATCCTCATCAACGCGTACTGCATCTGCCGGGAGCTGCAGGGCGTGCTCGTCCAGGGCTACGTCCAGTGGATCATCCAGGATTTCGCGACGGCGTACCGCAAGCTCGACTTCGGCGACGCCGACGACCCGATGCGGCTGGTGAACCTCCAGCTCCGCGAGCAGGCCGAGGCCGCGATCAAGGACAAGGTCTCCACGATGGGCGTGCGGGACGTCCTCAGCGACAAGCAGCCCATCATCGAGGAGCTGACGGCCCGGCTGCGCGCGGTGGCCGAGGGCGAGGACAACAGCGACCAGGGGCTCGGGCTGCGGATCGTCACCGTGCAGATCAAGGAGGCCGTGGTCAGCTCGTCCCAGCTCTGGGAGAACCTGCAGAAGCCCTACCGGGCGCAGCAGGAGCAGGTCGCGCGGCTCGCCGAGCTGGAGGCCGCGGAGGTCGTCGCGCAGCGCGAGATGGCGGCCGCGCGGACCAAGGAGTCGCAGCGGCTGGACCACGAGCGGGAGCTGGCCGAGCTGCGCGCCGCCAACGAGTCGCGGCTGTTCGAGGCGGAGGCGGCGGAGAAGCTGCGCCGCGCCCGGCGCGAGCACGACGACGCCCGCGAGGTCGCCGAGCTGGAGACCGAGACGACGCGGCACGCGCTGCGGATGGAGCGGGAGCGCCACGCGGAGGAGGCCGAGACGGGGCGGCTGCGCATCGAGCGCGACCACGAGCTGGCCCGGCTGCGCACCGAGGGCGAGCTGGCCCTGGCCGAGTCCCGCGCGCGGTCCCGGCACGAGCAGGCGCTGCTGGACCTGGAGCGGGAGACGGCCCGCGCGGCGATCGAGAACGGCCGGACGCCCGCCGCCGTGCAGGCGCGGCTCATCGCCGCCCTTCCGGAGATCATGGCCAAGCTGCCCAAGCCGGACGAGCTGCGCACCGTCACCGTCAACGGCGCCGACCAGACCAGCGTGGCGGGCCTGATCGCCCAGCTGTCGGCGGTGATCGGCGCGCTGCGCGCCGCCGCGGACGGGTCGGTCAGTGACGCCTCCCCGCCGGCGGGAAGGTGACCGGCAGCGCGACGAGGGCGCGGTGGAACGGGCCGGGCCGCCACTCCAGCGCGTCCCTCGGGACGGCCAGGTCCAGGTCGGGCAGCCGGTCGAGGAGCACCTCGATCGCGGCGGACGCGATCAGCCGCGAGTGGCTCTTGGCCGGGCAGGTGTGCGGCCCGCCCGCGTAGGACAGGTGCGCGCGGTTGCCCTTCCGGTCGGCCGTCGCCCGGGACGGGTCGGTGTTCGCCGCGGCGTAGCTGATCAGGATCGGCTGGTGGGCGGGCAGCGTGTGCCCGTGGAAGTCGACGTCCTGGCGGGGGAACGTCGTCCCGTAGTTGGCCATCGGCGGGTCGGTCCACAGGATCTCGTCCAGGGCGTCCTCGACGGGCATGCTGCCGCCCGACAGGTCGCCGCCGAACCGGTCGTCCGACAGCAGCAGCAGGATGCCGTTGGCGATGAGGTTCTGCTCCGGCTCGGTGCCGGCGCCGACCAGCAGCGTCAGCTGGTGCGCCATCTCCATGTCGTCGAGCCCGGCGGGATGGCGCATCATCCACGACGTCACGTCCGCGCCCGGCCGCTGCCGCTTGTACGCCACCAGCTCGCCGGTGGCCTGGGCGAGCAGCGCGTTGCCCTCCTCGGCGCCCTCGGCGTCGAAGATCGCGCTCATGCCGCGGACGAGCTTGTCGCCGATGTCGCGGGGGCAGCCGAACATCTCGTTGAACACCAGCAGCGGCAGCGTCCGCGCGTACTGGCCGATGAGGTCGGCCTTGCCGTCGTCGGCGAACCGGTCGATGAGGGTGTCCGCGCTGGTCTCGACGTGCTCGCGCAGCGACGCCGGGTCGACGCGGTCCAGGCTGTCGACGATCACCGACCGGAGCCGCGCGTGGACGGAGCCGTTGGTGAACAGCGCGTTCGGCCGCGCCATCATCATCGGCAGCACCGGGCAGTGCGGGCCGACCTCCTCCTCCCAGACCTCGCTGCAGCGCGGGAACGTGTCCGGGTCGCGGAGGATCTCCAGCGCCGCCTCGTACCCGATGACCAGCGTCGCCGGGACGCCGGGGGCCAGCTCGACGGGCACGAGGTCGCCGTGGGCGCGCATCCGGGCGTAGGTCGCGGCCGGGTCCTGCGCGTACTCGGGGCCGTACAGGGGGAAGCGCTGCGGTTCGGTCATGCGGGTTCCCCATCCAGGGTGAGGAGGTGGTCGACGAGTGAGATGAGCGCCTCGGTGGACGACCTGCGGTCGCGGGCGTCGCAGGTGACCAGCGGGGTCGCGGGGGCGAGGTCGAGGGCCTCGCGCACCTCGGCGTCCGGGAAGACGGGCGAGCCCTCGAAGTGGTTGACGGCCACCGCGTACGGCAGGCCCTGCTTCTCCACGAGGTCCATGACGGCGAACGACTCCTTGAGCCGCGCCGTGTCCACGAGGACCAGCGCGCCGAGCGCGCCGCGCGCCAGGTCGTCCCACAGCCGGGTGAAGCGCTCCTGGCCGGGCGCGCCGAACAGGTACAGGACGAGGTCGTCGCTGAGCGTGAGGCGGCCGAAGTCCATCGCGACGGTGGTGGTCGTCTTGTCGCGGATGCCGGCGAGGTCGTCGACGGTCGCGCCGGCCTGCGTCATCCGCTCCTCGGTGCGCAGCGGGCGGATCTCCGACAGCGTCCCGACGTAGGTGGTCTTGCCGACGGCGAAGTGCCCCACGATGAGGATCTTGACGGCGGTCCGCACGCTGTCGCGGACGTAGGCCGCGTCAGAGGCGAGCGCGGAGTCCATCGAGCACCTCCTGAAGGAGCCGGGCCTTCGACTTCTGGGCGCCGGGCGCCGCGGCCCGGGTGGTGAGGTGCCCGCTGTCGACCAGGTCGGAGAGCAGCACCTTGACGACCCCGACGGGCAGCCCGAGGTGCCCGGCGATCTCGACGACCGACAGCGCGCCGCCCCGGCACAGCCCCAGGATGCGGAGCTTCTCCGGGGACAGCCCCTTGCGCGGCAGGTCGCCGGTGGCGATGACGAGCGTGACGAGGTCGAACACGTTGCGGGTGGGGTGCGCCCGGCCGCCGGTGACGACGTGCGGGCGCACCAGCGCGCGCTCGTTCCTGCGCGGGGTCATGCGGGACTGCCCGCGCCCGGCCGCGGCGGGGTGGTCAGCTCCTTGCCCAGCCGCTGCACGAGTTCCTGGAGGCGGAACGACACGGTCTCCATGTCGACGTGCTGCGTCGCCGACACCGCGAGGTAGGCGCCGGGGCCGGCCGCGACGAGGAACACGTAGCCGTCGTCGAACTCGTTCACCGTCTGCCGCCACGTGGTGCCCGCGTCGCCGCAGAACTCGGCGGTGCTGCGGGCGAGCGACTGCAGGCCCGCCATGCCGGCCGCCTGCCGCTCCGCCTCGTCCCGGCTGATCCGCTCGGAGTGCGCCATCAGCAGGCCGTCGGCCGACAGCAGGATCGCGTAGCGGGTCTCCGGCATCCGCAGCGCGTCGTCCAGCATCCAGCCGAGCCGGTTCGTACCGTCGTCCATCGCGCCGTCCCACCCCTTGTTCGTGGCCGCAGAGTTCATGGCCGCAGGTCCTTGCTGTCGGTGCCCTCGCCGTCGGGCGGTGCGGCGGCGCGGCCGGACCGCGTCCCGCGCTGCCAGGCGCCGAGGCCCGCGGCGGTCTCCCGCGCCGGGCGGGCCTGCGGCCGCTCCCCGGCGCCGGCCGCGCCGTCGCCGGCGTCGGGCTCGGCGGGACGTTCGGCCACGGCGACGCGGCTCCGCTTCGGCAGCCCGCCCGCCGTGGCGGCGGCGTCGGCCGTGCGGGGCGCGGCCGCGGGTTCGGGCGCGCGCTCGTCCGGCAGGGACGTCAGCAGCGCGCTCGGCACGAAGACGACGGCCCGCACGCCGCCGTAGGGGGACTGGCTGTCGACCGACACCCGGAACCCGTACCGGGCGGCGAGCACGCCCGCGACCGCGAACCCGACGCGGGGCGGGTCGCCGAGCCGGTGGATGTCCACCGACGCGTCGCCGGACAGCAGCTCGGCGGCGCGCTTCAGCTCGTCGGCGTCCATCGCGACGCCCGCGTCGTCGATCGTGATGGCGACGCCGTTGTGCGCGGAGCGGAAGTTGACCTCGACGGCGGTGTCGGGGCGGGAGTGCCGCGCGGCGTTGTCCAGCAGCTCGGCGAGCGTCAGCACGACCGGCTCGACGGCGCGGCTCGTCACCGCGGTGTTCGGCGTCCCCTCCAGGTTGATCCGCAGGTAGTCGCGGATGCGGGAGGTCGCGCCGCGCACCACGTCGGTGAGCGACGACGCCGAGCGCTGCTGCCCCGGCCACGACCCGCACAGCACGGCGGTGGCCTGGGCGCGCCGGCCGAGCTGGGCGTTCATGTGGTCGATGCGGAGCAGGCCCTCCAGCACGTCGGGGTCGTCGTGGCGCTCCTGCATGTGCGAGATGGCCAGCTGCTGCTCGTTCGCGAGGCTCTGCACGGCGCGCATCATCGCGCGCAGCGTCGACTTCGCGGACTTGTCCGCGCGTTCCCGGACGCGGGCGGCGGACCCGGCGAACAGGTCCAGGACGGTCTGCATCGCCTGCCCGTAGGCGGGCGCTTCGCGGTCCAGGTCGTGCAGCGGGCCGGTGACGCGCACGCCCGGGTTGGTGAGGGACTCCATCAGCTCGGGCAGCCGGACGTCCGCGAGGTGCCGCAGCTCCTTCTCGCGCAGGTCGAGGCCGCGGGCCAGCGCGGCGTTCTGCGCGCGGAGCTCGGCGGTCGCCTGCCGCTGGCGTACCAGCAGGACGCCGGCGGCGATGCCGGCGCCCGCCACGATGACGAACGCCGCCGCCAGGAGGAATTGCTCCATCAGATCCTCGGATGCAGGGGGTTTCGGGCGAGGTGGACCGGCCGCACGGCCGGGAGTGGGGTGGCGCAGAACACGCCACAGATTCGGCACCGTAAGGCCGTTCGCGCAGGTGTGCTTGTGCTCGCGCGCAAGGAACTTGCCGGTGGGCGCATCGCAAGATCACCCACAGTCTGAATCGCGTTACTTTCCGCTGGATTCACCTGATTCGGCGGCGGTGATCGTACTACCCTCGGCTCCGCAAGCGATCACCGTGCCGGGACGGGGCCGGCTCGGGACGGACCGGCGGAAGGGCCTGCGGTGGACGACCTCGGCGGGCCGGGCGCCTACCGGCTCGTCCTCTGCACGGCGGACCGCGCCGAGCCGTTCACCGCCGGCGGCTACCGGTTCCTGCTGCCGCTGCACGGCGAGCTCCTCATGCTCCAGGACGGCCGCGAGGCGCGGCTCGGCCCCGGCACGGGCGGCCTCGTCCCGCCCGCCGCGCCGCTCCGGGTCGTCCAGCGGCGCCCCGCCCGCGCCCTCGTCATGACGATCCCGGTGCACGAGGTGGACGGGCGGCTGGACCTGCCGCCCCGCCCGGTGACGGGCCTCGACCTGACCGCCGGCCTCGGCCGCGTCGTCGCCGACATGGTGCGGGCCGTGGGGGAGGAGCGCGACACCCTCTCCGAGCCGCAGTTCGACGCCGCCTGCGACCGGATCACCGAGCTGCTGTGCCTGGCCGTCGCGGGCCGGCACCGCCCGCCCTCGCCCGGCCATCTCGCCGAGGTGGAGGCGGTCGTGCGCCGGTACGTCCGCGAGCACGCCACCGACCCCGGCCTCACCGGCACCGCGATGGCGCAGGACCTCGGCTGGTCGCTGCGGCAGATCCAGCTCGCCCTGCAGCGCGCCGGGACGACGCCGCGCGAGCTGATCCGCGAGGAGCGCCTCCGGCTCGTCCGGGACCGGCTGCGCAACCCGCTCTACCGGCACGTCACCATCACCGACCTCGCGCACGCGACGGGCTTCTCCTCGGCGAGCGCGCTTAGCCACGCCTTCCGGCAGCGCTTCGGGATCAGCCCGCGCGAGCTGCGCCGCCGGACCGCGCACCGCTGACCCGCGCTTTGTGCCCGGTGACATGGACAACCGGCTGCCGGGGGCGTTCACTCGTGCTGTGGACGCACCACTCGACCGCGCGCCCGCCGGCGCCCTAGCGCCCTGGTCGGGGCTGAACTGCTCCGTCCTGTTCTGCGACGTCGCGGGCTTCGGCGACCCGTCCCGCACCGACGAGGACCGCCGGCTCGTCCGCGAGGTCGTCTACCGCGTCCTGCTGTCGGCGCTGGAGGCGTCGGGCGTCGGGGCCGCCGACATCTACCGCGAGGACCGCGGCGACGGCGCCCTGGTGATCGCCTCGCCGGCCGTCCGCACCGCGTCCCTCATCGACCCGCTCGCCGGGCACCTGGCCGTCGCGCTCCACCGGCACAACCGGATCGCGAGCGCCGCCGTCCGCGTCCAACTCCGCGCGGCCCTGCACGTCGGCCCCGTCACCGCCGACGCCGAGGGCCTGAACGGCCACGTCATCATCCAGACGGCCCGCCTCATGGAGGCCCCCGTCCTCAAGACGGCCCTCGCCGAGACGGGCGCCGACCTGGGCTTCATCGTCTCGCCGTTCGTCTACGACGCCTTCGTGACCCACCTGGACGGCCTGATAGCCCCGGACGCCTTCGAGCACGTGACCCTCAAGGTCAAGGAGACGGCGACCGAAGCGTGGATGTACCTGGCGGGCGCCCAGAACCGACCCGCCCCGGCCCGCCGCTCACCCGACCCCGACGGCCCCCAGGGAACCACCGTCTTCAGCGGCGACGTCCACGTCCGCGGCGACCTGGTCCTCGGAAACAAGATCACCCACGAACACTGACGGCACGTCCCCCCACCGCTCCTCGACCCCGCGCACGAGCCGCGCCCACTTCCCCGGCGACCGCGAAACCGCCAGATTCCGCACCGCCGTGAACCGGAACAACCACCCCAGCGCATCCGGCTTGATTTCGTACCCCGATTCGGCCTGGTAGGCGTCGACGAACGCGTCGGCCAGATCCCAGCGCAGGGTGGCCTGCCGGCAATGTGCGATATGCAGGGCGGCCAGCGTGACGTCGTACCACTGGACGTCCCAATGTGCGCGATCCCAGTCGACGATCTCGACGACTTTCTCGTCCTTGACGAGCAGGTTCTCCTTGTGCACATCGTGGTGGGTGAGCCCTTCAGGGCCGAGATCCAGCCCCTTTCTCGCGGCGCGCAGCCGGGTGAGCCCCGCGTGGACGGTCAGGATGTGCTCGGGAGGCCGTCCCTGGGCGCGCATGTCCACGACAATGGCGTCGGGATGCCGGAGAACGTCGAACATCCCCCAGTCGTAGATTCGCAGACCGTGCGCGGGATGGCGCAATACGCCGGGGTCGATGACGCCGGACGTGCGATGCGTGAGCGCCAGTTTCCGCGCGGCGTCCTCGACCAGCTGAGCGGACAGCCAATTCGGTGCGCTGTCGTGCTCGGTGTAGGGGCGGACGAACCACTGGTTGCGAGGGCCGGTGACCCACTGGTGGCCGTCCCGCGTCGTGATCGGAGACCGCACGATGGATCCCGCCGCGGTTGTCTCCAGTGCCCGAATTATGGCGAATTGTCGATTAAAAGGGACTCGTCCACGTTCCTTGCGCACCTTCGAGGCCACGTATGGCCGCCCCTCGTGCCAATACGTGTAGTGCAGGCTGTAGTGGCGCCGAGGAGGGCCCAGAAACAGCGGATCCCGGTGCCCGTAATACCAGCGCAGAACTTCGCGGCAGGTGAGAAATCGGTCGTCTGGTTCGAGCAAAGCGCGTCCTCGATAACGTGGTCGGGCCTTGCCGGAGACCCGGGAGGTGGTCGTCCCAAAATCGCACTTACTCACGCACTACAGGCATTCTACGGGAGTTGTCCAAGATCCCGTGTCATGTTCGCGACTTGTGCAGTGATGATCCGAGACTCGTCGACCTGTCCCAGATCAATGTGGATCTTCGCCTGCAGCCGGAGGATATTGATCTCCTCGTGCAGGTCGCCCGCCTGCTTGGCGAGTTCTCTCGCCGCCCGTGCGTGGGCCAGGGCCTCGTCGGGGTGCCCCAGCCGCCGGAGGATCTCGCCGAGCGCACTCAGCGTGATGATCTGCCCGTAGCGCTGCCCTATGTCTCCGGCCACGTTGAGAGCCTTTTCGGCGGTGCGCCGTGCCTTCTGATACAGCCCCATGTCCAGGTAGACCTTGGCGAGCAGATCGAGTGAGCCGGCGATGCCGCGCTTGTCGTCGATCGAGTGGCAGAGCCGGAGCGACAGCTTCGCCGCCCGCCGTGCCCTGCCGAGCCGTCCGGCGTGGAGTTCCACGAGTCCCAGCGCGTTCAGCGTGTTGGCCTCGCCGAGGCGGTCGCCGATCGACCTGCGGATGGTGAGCGCGCGGTTCACGTCCTCCCTGGCCCGCTCGTACAGGCCCAGTCGGCGGTAGCAGCGGCTCAGATTATCGAGGGCCTCCGCCTCGCCGTGCCTGTCACGCAACTGCTGCAAGATGTCGAGGGCCTCCAGGCCGGCCGCGAGGGCGCTCTCATACCGGCCGAGCCGTCGGCAGATCGTGGAGAGATGGACCAGCGCCTGGCCTTCCCCTTGCGGATCGGCGATCCCGCGCCGGATGGCGAGGGCGTGTTCGATGTGCTCGCAGGCCTGTTCGTGCCGGCCGATCCGCATGTGGAGGTAAGCGAGGAAGGCGAGTGTCTCGCCTTGGCCGTGGCGGTCACCGATGTCGCTGCGGATTCTCAGCGCCTTCTCCGTGGCCGTGAGCGAGTCCTTGATCCGCCCCGTCCCGTAGTAGATCCGGGCGAGGTTGTCGAGCGTCTCCGCCTCGCCCCGCAGGTCTCCGATCTCCTTGCGGATCTTGAGCGCGCCGTCGGCGCACTCGTAGGCCCGTGTGTACTTGCTGAGTCCCTGGTAACCGCGCGCCAACGTGTCGAGAGTGGTGGCCTCCGCGTGCCGGTCGCTGATGTCACGGCGGATCTCCAGGGCCTGCTTGCCCAGGTCGAGGGCCGTGCGGTAGTCGCTCACCTGGAGATGCGTCCTCGCCATGTTGTCCAGGACGGCGGCTTCGCCGTAGCGGTCCTCGAGCTGGATGCTGAGCTGGAGCGCCGCCTCGGCCCCCTGGAGGGCCTCCTCCGTCTGGCCCAGTTCGCGATGGCTGACCGAGATGTGATGGTGCATGAAGAAGCAGGCGAGCGGGTCGGATCCCCGCCGCGCCGCCTCCAGGCCGAGGCGGTGGACTTCCAGGTTCTCGTGGCAGTGGCGGCGCAACTCGAAGAAGTCGTAGACGGCATCGGCGAGCTCCCAGGTGAGCTGGTCCCAGCCCAGCCGGGCGACCTGTCGGATGAGCGCGATCAGGTTCGGTTGCTCGGAGGCGAACCAGTCGAGGTGGCGGGCCCTTTCGGCCGGGTCCGCGTTCACCGGCGGCGCGGTCAGCTCCTGGCGGATGGTCCGGCGGTAGCGATCGAGGAACCGTCCCGCCTGCTGGGCCGTGGTGAGGTACCACATCGCGAGCCGCTTGATCGCCGCCGATTGGACGATCGGTGTGTCCTCCTCGGCGGCGCGTCCTTGCGCGTATTCGCGGAGAAGCTCGTGCAGGTGGTAGCGGCCGCCGCCGACGGCCTGGACGAGACCGGCCGTCTCCAGCAGGTAGAGGAGTCGGCGGGCCGCCTCCGGCGTCGCTCCGAGAAGCGCGCCGACCGCCTCCGGCGCGACATGCGGTCCCTCCACGAGTCCGAGCAGCCGGAACGCGCGCCGCGTCTCGGGGACGAGCCCCCGGTAGGACAGGTCGAACGCGGCTCCGACGGCCTCGCCGGGGTCTTCGCCCAGGGCCAGTTTGGAAAGCCGGTCTCCCTCGGCGAGGGCGTGCACCGTGTCGGCCACCGACTGCTGTGGACGGGTGGCGATGTTCGCGGCGGCCACTCGGAGCGCGAGCGGGAGCCGGGCGCAGATCTGGACGAGCGCCGCCGCGGCGTCCGGCTCCTGCCGGGTCCGTTCGCGTCCGGCGACCTCGCTGACGAGGTCGAGCGCCTCCGCCTCCGACAGCAGATCCAGTGCCATCGCACGCGCGCCGTACCTCGCCACCAGGGCCGTGAGTTTCAGGCGGGCGGTCACGATGACGACGCATGAGGACGTTCCCGGGAGCAGCGGATAGACCTGCCGCGGATCCTCGGCGTCGTCCAGGACGATCAGCATGCGCTTGTTGGCGAGCCGCGACCGGTAGAGCGCCGCGAGTTCGTCCTCGTCGACCGGGAGCCTGCTGTCCGGGACGCGGAGGGTCCGCAACGCCTGGCCGAGTGCCTCCCTGGACGTGAGCGCGCCGCGCTTGGAGTAGCCGCGCAGATCGATGAACAACTGGCCGTCGGGGAAGCGGTCCGACACCAGATGAGCCCAGTGCACTGCCAGCGCCGTCTTGCCGATGCCCGGCATGCCGGTCAGCGCGATGATCACCGGGGCGGGGCCGCCCGCGTCGACGAGGGAACCCAGACGGTCCAGGATGTCCCGGCGGCCGGTGAACCCGGGAACGTCCGGCGGAAGCTGGCGGGGCGGGGGGTCGGCCTCCGGCGCCGCCGCGCTCATGTGCACGATCTTGTCTCCGGAGACGGAGTCGCCCCCGATGCTCGCCCCGCCGAGATAGGTCGTCATGCCCGTCCCTCCACGGATAGACGGACCTTCGCCCACGGTAACGCCTGACTTGTCAAGAAAAATATGGACAAATGCACAAGTGGCGGGTATCGGTCGCGGGCCGTCGTGAGGAATTCGGCGCCCGTGTGGATCAGCGTATGGCCCTGCGCCTTACCAGTCGGCCGGGGAAGTACGGTGCCGGTGTGGATCAGAGTGAGGTCGTGCGTCTTACCAACTGGGCCGGGAACGTCACCTACGGGGCCGTACGCGTGCACCGGCCGGAGTCCGTGGAGGAGGTGCGGCGCGTCGTCGCGGGCAGCCGGCGGGTGCGGGCGCTGGGCAGCGGGCACTCGTTCAGCCTCGTCGCCGACACCGCCGGGGATCTCGTCCGGCTGGACGGGCTGCCGCCGCTGGTGGAGATCGACACCGCGCGGTCGACCGTGACGGTCGGGGCCGGGATGCGGTACGCGGAGGTCGCCGCGGAGCTGCACCGGAACGGGTTCGCCCTGCCGAACATGGCGTCGCTGCCGCACATCTCCGTCGCCGGGTCGTGCGCCACCGGGACCCACGGGTCGGGGGACGGGCGGCGGTGCCTGTCCGCGTCGGTCGTCGCGCTCGAACTCGTCGGCCCGGACGGCGGACTGGCCGAACTCCGGCGGGGCGACGACGGCTTCCCCGGTGCGGTCGTCGCGCTCGGGGCGCTCGGCGTCGTGACGCGGCTGACACTGGACGTCGAGCCCGCGTTCGAGGTGGCGCAGAGCGTCCGGGTCGGCGTCCCGCTCGACGAGGTGGCGGGGCGGTTCGACGAGGTCTTCGGCGCCGCCTACAGCGTCAGCGCGTTCACCGACTGGCGCAGCGGCGAGGCCGCGGTCTGGCTCAAGCGCCGCACCGACGCGCCCCGCCCGGCGTGGAGCGGCGGACGTGCGGCGGAAGGCCCGGTGCATCCCGTGCCCGGCATGGACCCGGCGTTCTGCACCGAGCAGCTGGACCGTCCGGGCCCCTGGCACGAGCGCCTTCCCCATTTCCGGCCGGATCTGACGCCGAGCGCCGGTCAGGAGCTGCAGTCCGAGTGGTTCCTGCCCCGGGAGGCGGCGGCCGAGGCGATCGCGCGGGTCCGGGGGCTCGCCGGGCGGATCGCGCCGGTCCTGCACATCTCCGAGATCCGGACCGTCCGCGGCGACGACCTCTGGCTGAGCCCCGCCCACGGCCGCGACTCGGTGACGCTGCACTTCACCTGGCGCGACGACCCGGACGGCGTGCTGCCCGTGGTCGGCGCGCTGCAGGAGCGGCTCGTCCCGCTGGGCGCGCGCCCGCACTGGGGGAAGGTCAGCACCACGCCCGCCTCGGAGGTCGTCGGGAGGTACGAGCGCGCGCCCGACTTCGCCCGGCTGGCGCGCGAGCTGGACCCCGCCGGCAAGTTCGGCAACTCCTTCGTGGACGCGCTCTTCCCGCGCGCCTAACCGGAGGGGAGGCTGACCGTGACGGTCAGGCCGCCCCCGGGGCGGGGGACGGCGGTGACGGCGCCGCCGTGCGCCCGGACGATCGACTGGACGATGGAGAGCCCCAGCCCCGCCCCTTTGGCGGTGACGACGCGGTCGGCGTCGAGGCGGCGGAACGGTTCGAACAGGGCCGGGATCTCGTAGGGCGGGACGGCCGGTCCCGAGTTGGCGACCTCCAGGACGGCGCGGCCGGAGTCGGTGCGGCAGGAGAGGGCGACCCGGCCGCCCTCGGTGTTGTGGCGCAGCCCGTTCTCCAGGAGGTTCTGCACGACGCGTTCGAGGAGGAGGGCGTCCCCGGTGGTCACCGCCTCGGCGGTGTCGGTCTCGACGGTGATCCCGGACTCCTCGGCCTCGGCGGCGGTCTGGGACGCGACGTGCGCGACGACGTCCGCCAGGTCGACGGGGGCGCGGTCGGTGATCTCGTTCTCGGAGCGGGCGAGCAGCAGGAGCCCGGTGATGAGGCGTTCGTGGCGCGCGTTGATCTGCAGCAGCGTCTCGCCGAGCTGCCGGACGTCCGGGGACGCCGACCCCCGGTGCATCGCGACCTCGACGAGGGCGCGGCCGAGGGTGAGCGGGGTGCGCAGCTCGTGGGACGCGTTGGCCACGAAGCGACGCTGCCCGTCGAAGGAGCGGTCGAGGCGCTCCACCATCGTGTCGAAGGCGTCGGCGAGCTCCTTGACCTCGTCGTGCGGGCCGCGCAGCGCGATGCGCTCGTGCAGGCTCCGGTCGGCGGCGGGCGCGCCCGCGATGCGGCGGGCCGTCTCGGTGACGCGGTGCAGCGGGGACAGGACCCGTCCGGCGATGAGCCAGCCGAACGCCGCGGCGGCGCCGCCGACGACGAGCAGGGCGATCGACCCCTGGGTGACCAGGGAGGTGACGGCCGCGTCGTGCAGCTCGGCGCGCTGCTTCACCATCCAGCGTTCGGTCTCGCTCATCAGCCGGTCGTCCGGGAGGCGCTGCACCGGCGGCGCCGTGGACGCCGGGGCGGGGTCCACGCGCGTCGCGAGCACCTTCGTGTTCGACCGGGAGAGCTGCTGGTCGAACAGGGCGTAGGTGGCGCCGAGGAGCACCACGCCGGCGACGAGGAACAGTCCGCCGTAGGTGAGCGTGAGCCGGGCGCGCAGCGACAGCCTCATGGGATCCGGTACCCCGCTCCCTTGACGGTCTCGATGACGGGCGGGCCGGCGAGCTTGCGCCGCAGCTTGAGGACGGTGAGGCGGACGGCCCCGGTGAACGGGTCGGCGTTCTCGTCCCACACCTTCTCCAGGAGCTGCTCGGCGGACACCACGGCGCCGTCCGCGCGCAGCAGCTCGGCGAGGACGGCGAACTCCTTCTTCGCGAGGGGGACGTACCGCCCGTCCCGGAACACCTCGCGGCGCGCCGGGTCCAGGGCGATGCCGGCGCGCCGCAGCGTCGGCGGCGCGGCGGGGCGGCACCGCCGGCCGAGCGCGAGGACGCGGGCGGCCAGCTCCGGGAACGCGAACGGCTTGGTGAGGTAGTCGTCCGCGCCGAGCCCGAGCCCGTCGACCCGGTCGGTGACCTCGGCGGCCGCGGTCAGCATCAGGATCCGCGCCGCCGCCCCGCCCCGCACGATCTCCCGGCACACGTCGTCGCCGTGGACGAGCGGCAGGTCGCGGTCCAGGACGATCACGTCGTAGTCGTTGACGCAGGCGCGCTCCAGCGCCGCGGCCCCGTCGTAGGCGAGGTCGACGGCGTGCGTGCCGTCCCGCAGCCATTCGGCGATCGCGTCGGCGAGCAGCCGCTCGTCCTCCACCACCAGCACTCTCATGGACCGTGATGGTGCCCGAGGCCGTGTTTCGTTTCCGTTAGGGCGCGGCCCCCGGGACGCGGAAACGCGGGGGAAACGTCCGGCCGGGTTCCATCGCTCCTCGTCCGGCCGGAACCGCTCCGGCCGGGGGACGAGGAGGAGACATGCGACTGCGGATCCTGGCGGCGCTGCCGCTCGCGCTGGCGCTGGCGCTGACCGCCTGCGGCTCGGGCGGCGGCGAGGACCCGGGCGTGGCGTCGGCGGGCGGCGCCCGGCAGACCGGCGCGGCGGGCGGCGCGAAGCCCGACCGGGACGAGATGGGCGTGAAGTTCGCCCAGTGCATGCGGGAGCACGGTGTGCCGATGGACGACCCCAAGCCCGGCCAGGGCATCCAGATCAAGGCCAAGGGCAAGAAGGAGACGATCGACAAGGCCATGGAGGCGTGCCGCGACCTCAACCCGATGGCCAACGCGACCGGCGCCCCCGACCCGCAGATGCAGGAGCGGGCCCGCAAGCACGCCGAGTGCATGCGGCGGCACGGCGTCGAGGCGTTCCCCGACCCGGAGCCGGGCCGGCGCGGCATCCGCATCGACGCGAAGGTCGGCGAGGACCCCGACTTCGAGGCCGCCCAGCAGGAGTGCCAGAAGATCCTCCAGGGCGGCGGGCGATGAGGTCGCGCCTCGCGGTCGCGCTCGCGGTCGGCGCGGTCGTCGCGGCCGGCGGAACGGCGACGGTGGCCGCGCTCGGCGGCGGCTCCCGCCCCGGGGATGCGGCGGCGTCGGCGCTGCCGCCCGGCACCGCGAAGGTCGAACGGCAGACGCTCCACGACACGCAGACCGAGGACGGGCGGCTCGGCTACGGCCCCGCGTCGACGGTGACGAGCCAGCTGAGGGGCACGCTGACCAAGGTCCCGGACAGCGGCGACAAGATAACCCGGGGCCACGAGCTCTACGAGGTGGACGGCGACCCGGTCGTGCTGATGTACGGGTCGAAGCCGTCCTACCGGGCGCTGACGGTCGGCACCGAGGGCTCGGACGTGAAGCGGTTCGAGAAGAACCTCAGCGCGCTCGGCTACGGCGGCTTCACGGTGGACGACGACTACACGTCCGGCACGGCCGAGGCCGTCCGGGAATGGCAGGACGACATCGGCGTGCCGGAGACCGGTGTCGTCGAGCTCGGCCGGGTCGCGTTCGCGGACGGGCCCGTCCGGATCGACAGCGTCCAGGCCGATCCCGGCGAACCGGTCGCGCCCGGCAAGAAGATCCTGTCCTGCACGGGCACCCGCAAGGCCGTCACCGTCGAGCTCGACACCGCCGACCAGCGCCTGGCGAAGAAGGGCGCCGAGGTGGCCGTGACGCTGCCGGAGAACGAGACCGTCACCGCGAAGATCGACGAGGTCGCGACGGTGATCGAGCCGGGGGAGCAGGGCCAGGATCCGACGACGAAGGTCGAGGTGACGATCTGGCTCGACTCCGCAAAGGCGAAGAAGGCCGCCGCCCGCTACGCGCTCGCCTCGGTCGACGTCGCCTTCACCGCCGGGACGCGCGAGAACGTGCTGGCGGTCCCGGTCACCGCGCTGGTCGCGCTGAGCGAGGGCGGTTTCGGGGTGGAGGTCGTGAAGGGCGCGACGTCCGGTTACGTCCCGGTCGAGACCGGCCTGTTCGCGGACGGAAAGGTCGAGATCTCCGGCCCGGGGATCACCGAGGGCACGGTCGTGGGGGTGCCGGAATGATCGAGCTGCGGGACGTGACGAAGCGGTATCCCGGCGGCGTCGACGCCCTCGCCGGGGTGTCGCTGGACATCGCGGCGGGCGAGCTGGTGGCGATCGCCGGGCCGTCCGGCTCGGGGAAGACCACCATGCTGAACGTCCTCGGCACGCTGGACCGCCCCACCTCGGGCGTCGTCCGCATCGGCGGGCACGACGTGGGGCGGCTCTCGGACGCCGAGCTGTCGGCGCTGCGCGCGACCCGGATCGGGTTCGTCTTCCAGCACTTCCACCTGGCGGCCGGCACGCGGGCGCTCGACAACGTCGCCGACGGCCTCCTCTACACCGGGCTGCGCGCGGCGGCGCGGCGCCGCCGGGCGGCCGCGGCGCTGGAGCGGGTCGGGCTCGGCCACCGGCTGGACCACGAGCCGCACGAGCTGTCCGGCGGGGAGCGGCAGCGGGTCGCGATCGCGCGGGCCGTCGCCGGGGACCCGGCGCTGCTGCTCGCGGACGAGCCGACCGGCGCGCTCGACTCGGCGTCCGGGGACGGGGTGATGGCGCTGCTCCGCGAGCTGCACGCGGCCGGGACCACCGTCGTGATCATCACGCACGACCGGGAGATCGCGGCCGGGCTGCCGCGCCGCGTCCGGATGCGGGACGGCCGCGTCGTCGCCGACTCGGTGCCGGCCGGGGCGGCGACGTGACGGCGCCGGGCACGCTGCGGCCCGCGCGGCTGCGGCCGGGCGACGTGGTCAAGGTCGGCGCGGTCGGCCTGCGGACCCGCCCGCTGCGGGCCTTCCTGTCCGCGCTCGGCATCGCGATCGGGATCGCCGCGATGGTCGCCGTCGCCGGCGTGTCCTCGTCCTCCCGCGCCGACCTGGACCGCGCGCTCGCCGCGCTCGGCACGAACCTGCTGACGGTCTCGCCCGGCAGCACGCTCACCGGGGAGAAGGCGCAGCTTCCGGTCGAGGCCGAGAGCATGGTGGCCCGCATCGCGCCGGTGCGGCGGGTGTCGGCGATCGGCCTGGTGGACGACGCGAAGGTCTACCGGACGTCGAAGATCCCGAAGACCGAGACCAACGGGATCGCCGTCTACGCGGCCCGCACGGACCTGCGCGACGCGACGGGGGCCGAGCTGAGCCACGGCGTCTGGCTGAACACCGCGACCGGCGGCTTCCCGGCGGTGGTGCTCGGGTCGGCCGCCGCGGAGCGCCTCGGCATCGGCCACGCGGCGCCCGACGTCCAGGTGCTGGTCGGGGGCCGCCTCTTCACGGTGATCGGCATCCTGGAGCCGGTGCCGCTGGCCCCCGAGCTGGACACCGCCGCCCTGGTCGGCTGGCCGGCGGCGCAGTCGCGGCTCGGCTTCGACGGGCATCCGACGACGATCTACACCCGGTCGGCGGACGCGCGGGTCGAGGACGTCCGGGCGGTGCTCGGCGCGACCGCGAACCCGGCGGCGCCGAACGAGGTGGAGGTGTCGCGGCCGTCGGACGCCCTCGCCGCGAAGAAGGCGGCGGGCGAGGCGTTCACCGGGCTGCTGCTCGGCCTCGGCGCGGTCGCGCTGCTCGTCGGCGGCGTCGGGGTGGCCAACACCATGGTCATCTCGGTGCTGGAGCGCCGCGCGGAGATCGGGCTGCGCCGCTCGCTGGGCGCGACCCGCGGCCAGATCCGCACCCAGTTCCTCGCCGAGTCGCTGCTGCTGTCGCTGCTGGGCGGGATCGGCGGCGCGTTCGCCGGGGCGCTCGTCACCGCCGGGTACGCCGCCTACCAGGGGTGGCCGGTCGTCATCCCCGCGTGGGCGGTGCTCGGCGGCATGGCGGCCACCCTCCTCATCGGCGCGGTGGCCGGCCTGTACCCGGCGATCCGGGCGTCCCGCCTCAGCCCCACCGAGGCGCTCGCCGCCACCTGACCCGGGCGGCCGGCGCATGGACGGCCCGGGACGGGTGACACCTCGGACATGACGGAAACGGACGCCGAGGCCGTCACGCTCGTGGTCACGTGGGACGTGAAACCCGGCCGAGAGCGCGACTTCGAGGAGTGGGCCGAAGGGCTCCACCGGGTCGCGACGAGCCACCCGGGGCACCGGGGCGCCACGTGGCTGCGGGCCGAGGGGTCCCGGCACCGCTACTACACGGTCGTGCACTTCTCCGGCCAGGACAGCCTGGACCGGTGGCTGGAGTCGCCCGATCGCGAGGAGTGGATCGGCCGGCTCCGCGGCATCGCCGAGGAGCACCACCAGGACACCACCGGGCTGGAGACGTGGTTCAACCTGCCCGGGGAGTCCGTCCCGGCGCCGTCCAAGGCGAAGATGATCATTGTGACGTTCTGCGCGGTCTATCCGCTGAGCCTGCTGCTGAACGCGTTCGCGACGCCGCTGACGAAGGCGTGGCCGGTGCCGCTGCAGGCGCTGACCTTCCCGGTGATCGTGATCCCGCTGCTCACCGTGGTCATCATGCCCGCGCTCAGCCGCCTGCTCCGCCGCTGGCTGTACCCGGCCGGGCGGACCCACCGGCCCGCCCGGCCGGGCCGCTGACCGGCCGCGCTCAGGAGAGAACGTTCAGGAGGGCACGCTCAGGAGAGGAGGTCGCGGAGTTCCCGGACGGCCTCGCGGAGCCTGTCGGCGAACACGTGCATCGCGCCGGCGACCGGCCGCGGGGTGCTCAGGTACAGGTTGAAGCGGTCCGGGAGGAGGACGTAGGCGACGCCGATGCACTGCTCGCTCGTCGAGCCGAACCCGAAGTACCGGATGTTGGCGGACGGCGCCGAGCTGGTGCTGAGGTAGTCGTCCCGCATCTTCAGCCAGCCGGGCGTGTCGAAGAGGGGCAGCGGCTCGGTGACGCCGAGCTCGGCCCCGCGCCGCTTCGCGATCAGCTGCAGCTCCCAGAGATGCTGCTCGGGCGCCTGCCCGGCCTGGCACTCCTTCGCGCGGCGGACATGGGCCTCGGCGGCGGCGCGGAAGGCGTCCCGGCGGGCCTCGGGACCGGCCGCCGGGTCGTCCATGGCCGCGACGAAGTCGAGCACCTCGGGGGTGACGACGCGCATCGCCTCGGTGCGCCCGTGCCGGTACTGGCGGGTGGCGATCGACTCGTAGGTGGCGCCGGTGAGGCCCTTCGCCCGCTTGTGGGCGAGCTGGTAGGCCATCTGGACGAACGCGTCCGGCGACGTCTTCAGGCGCTTGGCCTCGTCGGCGCCGAAGTCGTCGAACGACACGGTCGTCGTCGCGGTCGCGGCGGCGTAGGCGGCGAACGAGGCCGCGGCGTCCTCGATGTCCCGCCGCATGGCGCCGTCCAGGGCGAACTCGATCGGCTCGATGGCGGGGAGCCCCTGCGGCGCGGCGCCCGAACGCCGGGACGCCTCCTCGGGGGACGTGCCGAGCAGGGTGTCGACGAAGCCGAGGATCGTGGTGCCGTCCAGGCCGCAGTGCTCGACGTTGACGCCCGCCGTCCCGTCGCCGAACACGATGAACGACACGGCCTTGTCGAACCAGCGGTTGCCGCTGTCGCCGTGGAGGAGGTGGTCGCAGGCGTCGAGGGCGCTCACCGGGGCGAAGTCCTCCAGGCAGACGCAGAACAGCGCCGTCTCAACCTCGTCGAGCGCCTTCTCGTTGCCGAGGGCCAGCAGCGCGTCGCGGCTCGCCGCCCACTCGGCGCGGGCCTTGGTCGTGAGGTGCCCGGTGGACGGCTCCGCGGCCGGCTCCGCCTTCAGGATCGTGCCGAGGCCGGCCCGCAGCTCGTCCAGCGTGTGGGGGCGGCCGTCCGGGCCGAGCACGTCCATCCGGATCATGTTGCCGCGGAAGAAGACCACGATGTGCCGGGCGCGGGACGGGCCGGGCCACACGTCGGTGTAGGGCGCCCGGACGGTGTCCTGCTCGGCGCCGGGGATGCGCGTCGTGGAGAACAGGAACCGGTTCTGCGCCATCGACAGCGGGCGGCCGCGCTGCACGGCCGGCGGGATCCGCTCCTCGTCCAGCCGCAGCTTGTAGTCCAGCGCCCCGGCGATGAGCCCGGCGGCGCGCTCCACCTGGCCCTCCGGCGACTCCTTGAACAGGAAGAAGAAGTTCGCGTTCAACGCGATCCGGTCGCGGCGGCCGAGGTACCGGTACGGCCAGAACGTGTCGAGCCAGCTGTGCACGCCCTCGCTCGCGTCGTAGCGTTCGAGCTCCGCGTGCAGCACGCGGCCGGGGCCGTCCGGGCGGGCGAACTCGGCGAGCGCCGCCTCCGTCTCGGCGCGCTCGTCGTCGGTCAGCAGCGGCCCGCACCATTCCATGAACCGCTCGCAGGTCGCGTCGAGCGTGGGCAGCGGCACGCGCGGCAGGCTCGCCTCGTTGCCGAAGGTGCGGGACGAGAGTTCTTCGCTGGCGTTCACTTCGTTCCTCGTTGTGTCGGTGCCTCAGCCGCGCGGGCGGGAAATGTAGAGCTGCGCGTAGTACCAGCCGCCGGTCTCCAGGCCGGACGGGTCGACCCCGAGCTCCGCGAGGCGCTCCAGGACGGACGCCTGCTCCTCCGGCGTCGCGAACCTCCGCTGCCGGAACAGCCCGTCGCGGCGGACGGTCTCGTATCCGGCGGCGGCCAGGGCGTCCGCGATCGGGTCGAAGGGGAACATGCGCAGGATGAAATGCGCCATCCACGGCGGCCGGGCCGCACAGGCGCCGACGATCCGGGAAATGGTGCGTTCGGTGACATAGCCGAGGCAGCCCGTGGAGATGACCACGTCCGTCGCGGCGAGTTGCGCGCGCTGTTCGCCGGTCGGCTCGCCGCTTTCCAGGTCGGCGTGCACGGCGCCGTCGAGGAAACCGGCCTCGAGCGCGTAGGAAAGGGCGCCGTCCGAGGCGTCCAGGCCGAGGAAGCGGACGCGGTTCGCGGGTTCACCGGAACGGACCAGCTCCCGGTCGCGGGCCAGCAGTTCGGCGCGCGTCCGCCGGTGGGCGTCGCGGCCGCTGTAGCGATCGTACAGCTCGGCCATCGTCGCGCCGTGCTTCACCAGGGCCGCGTTGATGCCGTACGAGCAGCCGATGTCGAGCACGGTCGGGACGGCGACCCGGCGCGCCTCCCGGTATTCGGCGATGAGCCGCAGGAAATGCGGTTTCGCCAGTTCCGGGATGTTGTAGTCGAGATCGCGGAGCGTGCTGAAATAGGCGCGGGGGTCGGGCCGCGTGTAGATGTGGTCGAGCGAGATCTTCCCAGTCGTGTCGACGCGCAAGAAACGGCCTCTCCTAGTCCAGCAACCGGTCGACCCGGACGGCGCGCCCCTCCGCCGCCAGGTGCTCGGGCAGCACGCGGCCGAAGAGCTGCCTCGTCCGCGCGACGCTGCCGATGACCCCCGGGCGCTCGCTGTAGGCGAAGATCGCCGTGTGCCGCGCCGTGTCCCCCCGGACCGTGCTCACCCGGTGCAGCGAGTACCGCCCCTTGAACAGCTGCAGGTCGCCGGGCCGCAGCGTGAGCCGCTGGACGAACCGGTCGCCGCGCCCGGTGAGCACGTCCCGGACGTCGGCGAAGTTCTCCCGCTCCGCCGTCCTGATGTTCGGGCAGTACTCGAAGACGCCCCCCTCCTCCGGCTCCTGCGTGAGCAGGCTGACGGTGAACTCGTTGGTGTCGAAATGCCAGGGATGCTCCATCCCCGGCCTGACCACGTTCAGGACCAGCCCCGACAGCGGGTCGCCCAGCTCGTGCACGCGCGGCAGCCCGAAGCAGCTCGCCACGAACCGCTGGAACAGCTCGTTCGAATAGAGCCGGTGCACGATGGACCCGGCCGGGATGCGGTCGCGCGCGACGAACGCGTTGCCCCGCTGGACGGTGATACGCCCGGGATGGCCGTCCGGCAATGGGGTGCCGACATCGATGTTGTAGGCGTTCACCGTTTCGACGTCATAATGGGCGGACGGGGCGATCGCCGCGCATTCCGCGCGCAGCGCCTCCTGCAATGCGGGACGAATGAAGTCGGGCAGCACGCAGCACCCCGATTTCGCCAGTTCGTCCCGTGTCCGGGAAACGATCTCGCGCCGGCGGGCGCCGTCCGGGTCGGTCAGCGGATAACGGTCCGTGTCGGCCACCTGTGCGAGAGCCTCCGCCGCGCCCATAGCGTTCCCTCCGCTTCGCCGAACCCCAGACGGGTTTTAGCACAGTCCTTCCGGGAATTCATGGCCCGCCTTTCCGGTGCGGTTTGTCAGAAAACGATAAGCCCCGCCCGTGACCTGTGCTTTCGAACGGTCCCGGAGCCGCGCGGGCGCCGCCGCCGGTGTGTCCCATCTCACCCGCCGGCCCGCCCCGCACGGCGGTGGGTAGGTACCGGGGGGGACACGGGGGAACGAGGGGGCGGTTGTGCAGACATTCCTGCCGTATGCGGACTTCACGGAAACGGCCCGCGTGCTGGACCGGCGAAGGCTCGGCAAGCAGCGCGTCGAGACGATCCAGGTGCTCCGGGCGCTCACCGTGCCCGGGTACGGCTGGCGCCGCCACCCGGCGGCGCTGATGTGGACCGGCTACGCGGAGGCGCTCGTCCGGTACGGCCTGGAGATGTGCGATCGCTGGTGCGCCCTCGGCCACGCCGACACCTGCGCCGGGACGCTGGTCGCCGACCTGGCCGGGGCGACGGGCCTCGGGCGGCCGCGGCCGCAGGACCGGCTGGCCGCGGCCGGCGAGCTGCCGCCCTGGCTCGGCGACCCGGACTTCCACCTCAGCCACCGGTCGGCGCTCGTCCGGAAGGACCCCGCCTTCTACGGCCCTCTGTTCCCCGGCGTCCCGGACGATCTCCCGTACGTCTGGCCGTCCTCGGACCGCACGTCACATGAGGCGGGAGCAGGAGGGTAGGGACGGGGAGTAGGGGGGTGCGCAGCCGGAAGCGTGAGGCACCGGACCGATGCTGAGAGAGCTGGTGGCGGCGAGCCACCTGATGTCCATGGAGCAGCTGCCGGGCGCGGCGGCCCGGTACGCCGCGGACGTGGGCCTGCACGATGTCGTGATCTACATCTCCGACCTTCAGCAGACGGTGCTGCGGCTGCTGACCGGCAAGGGCGTGGACGCCGGGGGAGACCCCGGGGACGAGAGCCCGGAACTCAAGATCGAGGGGACGATCGCGGGCCGGGCGTTCCAGACCATGACGCCGGTGGTCGGGCACTCGTTCGACGACGGCACCTGCCAGTACTGGCTGCCGATCCTCGACGGCTCCGAGCGGATCGGGGTGATCAGGGCCACCATCCGCAAGGACGACCCCCGGGCCAGGGACGACGCCGAGTACCTCGCCGGGATGGCCGCGCTCATCATCATCAGCAAGGGCCCCTACAGCGACTCGCTCTCCCGGCTGGTGCGCACGCGGGACATGACGGTGTCGGCGGAGATGCAGTGGCGGCTGCTGCCGCCGCTGTCCTTCGCCAACGACCAGGTGGTCATCAGCGCCGCGCTGGAACCGGCCTACAAGCTGGGCGGCGACACCTTCGACTACGCGCTGGCCGGGGACACCGTCCACTTCGGGGTCTTCGACGCGATGGGGCACGACACCAGGTCCGGGCTCACCTCCAGCCTCGCCATCGCGGCCTTCCGCAACTGCCGGCTGCAGCGGGCCGGGCTCGTCGAGGCGGGGCAGGGGATCGAGGAGGTGCTGGCCGAGCAGGACGGCAGCGGGCGCTTCGTGACGGCGGTCATGGCGGAGCTCGACCTGCGCTCGGGCATCATGTCGTGGATCTCGCACGGCCATCCGGCGCCGGTCGTCATCCGCAAGGGGCGCTGGGTGACCGTGCTCGACTGCCCGCCGGGGACGCCGCTTGGCACCGGCCTCGGCGTCCCGCCCGAGCTGTGCACCGAGCAGCTCGAACCCGGCGACCGCGTCCTGTTCTACACGGACGGCATCGTGGAGGCGCGCGACCCGGACAAGCGGGAGTTCGGCCTCCACCGCTTCGTGGACTTCGTCATCCGCCACGAGGCCGACGGGCTGCCCGCCCCCGAGACCCTGCGGCGCCTCATCCACAGGATCCTGGACCACCACGGCGGACGCCTCGACGACGACGCCACCGTCCTCCTCGTCGAATGGCACGGCTGGCCGGGGCAGGGGGACCTGCCGGCGGCGGGCCGGAGCTGACCACCACCGCGCGACCCCCCGCGCCCCCTACCCGCGACCTCTTACCGCGTCCCGAGGGCGTCCATCAGCATCGGGTACACCTCGTGCAGGTCGCGCTGCCAGTACGGCCAGTCGTGCTGCCCGTCGAAGAACCGGGCCGTCACCGGCACGCCGAGGTCGCGCAGCCGGTCCACGAACGCGTGCGCGTTGCCGGCGGCGGCGGCCTCCACCGGGTCGGTGAACGGCAGCCGGCCGAGCGGCCCGCGCTCGCCGTTGCCGCTCGCCACCCACAGCCGGACGCCGCGCAGCCGCCCGGCGAGGTCGGTCGGGTTGTGCGCGCGCCACACGTCGGACTGGTCGTCGGGGTCGCCCCACACCCGCCGCCAGTCGGTGCCGGGGCAGGCGAAGGACGGTCCCCAGCCGATCGAGTCGTCGCCCGGCTCGTGGCCGTGGAGGGTGTCGACGTAGCCGCTGAACGACGCGGCGGCCCTGAACATGCCGGGGAAGCGGGCCGCGTAGAGCATGGCGCCGAGACCGCCCATGGAATTGCCCGCGATCACGCGTTCGGATCCGGCGCGGTAGCCGTCTTCGAGAATGCGGCGGAGTTCGGTCATGTGGAACGTCTCCCATCGCGGGGAGCCGCCCTTCCCGTAGTTCCACCAGTCGGAGTAGTTGCCGCAGCGGCCGGCGTCCGGCATGACGACGATCACGTCGCTGCGGGCGGTGAGCCGCGCGACGTCGGTGTCGCGCGTCCAGGCGGTGTAGTCGTCGACGCCGCCGTGCAGCAGCCACAGGGTGGGCCAGGTGCGGTGCGCGTCCTTCGACCAGCCGCGGGGGAGCAGGAGGCGGACCTTCCGCCGGCCGTCCACGGCCGGCGAGTCGATCGTCAGGTCGACCGTCCGGGACGCTACGGGCGCCTCGGCGACGACCCGCGCGCCCGTGCCGGCGAGCGCGGCGGAATGGGCCGCGAGCGGGGTCGGGACGAGCATGGCGAAGGCCCCCAGCCAGGCGGCGGGGGTGATGCGACGGAGCAATGCGGGGCCTTCCGGAAACACCGGCAGGGGTGGTGCCGGCCGTGGAGAAAGGGGAGCGCCGTGATACGGCCTATTTCTCTCCCTACTCCGAGTAGGTTCCCGCCGGATGTGCCGGGAAAGCGCAAAGCAAAAAGCGTATAAAATGCATTTCCGCGGTGCCGCCGCGGGATGGGCCGGACGTGCGGACGCCGGATGCCCCGGCGGGCATCCGGCGTCCGTCCGGGCGTGCTCAGGCGTCCGCCACCGGCTGCGGCGCGGGCCCCTGGACGTAGCGGACGGCCCACCGCACGAGGCGGCGGCCGATCCCGTAGAAGATGAGCGCCAGCCCGGCCAGCGGCAGCACGAGCAGCATGATCTGCAGCCCGGACGTGATCAGCTCCAGCGGGCTCGCGCCCGCCGACGCCTCCGCCGCGAGCCGCCGCATCATCCACCAGTCCTTGGCGACCAGGGCGGGGATCTGGGTGGTGATGAGGCCGATCTGGAACACCAGCATCGGGATGACGGTCAGCACCCACAGGGTGACGAAGACCTGCGGCCAGCGCTTGAGGTCGTTCAGCCGCGCGTCGGCCGGGCGCCGCAGCAGCGCCCGCTTGAGGATCGGCCCGATGTACTTGAACAGGTCGGGGACGCCGACCAGGTCGGACATGATGTAGTACCCGTCGAACCGCAGCGTCGGCAGCAGCTGCTGGATCATCTCGATGTTGACGTACAGGACGGCCACGAGCAGCGGCTCGAAGCCCGTCTGCAGGTACACCAGCGTCAGCGCCACCACGAAGATCGCGTTGAAGTACACGCCGGCGAGGTCGGCGCGCAGCCGGCCGCCGCGGCCGAGCCGGTACGACTCGGTGATGTCGGTGTAGAACGCCGGCCACACCAGGTAGATCCCGCAGCCCATGCTGCCCGGCCGGACGCCGCCGTACCGGCAGGCGGAAGCGTGCCCGACCTCGTGGAACGCGCACGAGGCGACCCCGAGCCCCATGACCAGCAGGATGCTGACCGGGTTCAGGATCGCCAGCGACAGCGCGTCCGACATCGACCGGGAGGTGAGCAGCCACCCCTCGCTCACCAGGAAGGCGGCGATGAGGACCGCCATCACCAGGGGCTGGAACAGCCAGGCGAACAGCCCGCCGATGAACCAGGTGAACGACTCGGGGATGACCGCGACCTTGAACTTCAGCGCCAGCCACGGGTCGGACTTCACCAGCGGCGCCGGCGTGCCGTCGCTGTAGGTGGTGACGCCGAGGGGGGCGAGCTTGCGGTCGACGAGGTAGACGACCTGCTCGGCGGTCAGCCGGGCGCCGGCCTCCTCGCTCACCGCGTCCGCCACCCGCTCGAGCGCCTCCTGGACGTCGCCGCCCGCGAGGTCGCGGTGCTCGTGCAGCGCCTTGGCGACGCCGAACAGCAGCGGCGGCAGCCGGACGAGCTGCCGGTTCGGCAGGCAGACGAGCTGGGGCGGTTCCCGGTAGCCGGAGTTCTTGAACTCGCCGACGAGTTCGGCGCCCTCGGTGAGCGCGGGCAGGACGAGGGCCCGGGGCCCCCCGCCGTCCAGGTCCGGCATCGCTGGAGTGCTCATCAGTGGTGGTCGACCACGGTCGCCGGAACGCAGGTCAGCGTGGAGTGCGGCGGCTGCGCCAGCAGGCCCGTCCCGAGCAGGCCGGTGGTGCCCGGCGAGTAGGTGGCCTGGCACGCGTACATGACGACCGTGGAGCCGTGGCCGTCGCCGCGCGGCGCCGACATGGCGAGCCGCGGCGGCAGGACCTCCGCGTCGAGCCGGTCGAGGTCGGCGTAGCTGAGTTTCTGAGGGTTTTCGTGGCTCATGTGACAGCTTTCGCGTGGACGGGAAGAAGGGGGAAGGGCTGGCAGGAGATCGCCAGCCCTTCCCTTGCGGGCCGGAGCCCGCCGTTACGTCGAGGCGACTCAGCCGTTGTTGGCGATCGCCGTGCCCGGCAGGCAGCTGTGGGTGCTGGTCGGGTTCTGGGACGCGACGCCCAGGGCCGACAGGAGCCCGGCGTTCTGCTGGTTGTTCACGACCGAGCAGGACTGCTGGGAGAGGACGGTGCTGTCGTCGTCGCCACCGCCGTGGCCGGCGTTGAGGTTGAAGTTGTGGTTGTCGGTGTCGTCGCCGCCCCCAACGAGGAGGGTGGACAGCACGGCGCGCTCCGGCAGGACCTCGCCGGCCAGCAGGTCCAGCTCGGTGTAGCTGAAGGACTTCATGTGGTTCCTTTTCTTCCTTGTCACGCCCGGATCTCAAGGTGGATACCGGATGTCCCTTCCTCGCCACAGGTCGTAGCGAGGTAGCTCTACGTATAGCACGTGTTACGGACCGTGGCCAAGTATGGGGTCGGCAGACGTCGTCTCACGCCGTTTCGCGGGCCGGCGCATGCGCCCGCCGATCCGAGGTAGGACGCCTTACGTCCAGGCGCATGATCAGGAGGAGGCGGCATGGACGGCAGCAGCTTCAGCATCGACGTCGCGGCGATCCGGGAGCGCGCCCGCGCGAAGATGGCCGACGGCCCGGTGACCGAGAACTACGGCAGGAGTCCCGAGGAGGTCATCGGCGTCCTCAACGACGTCCTCGCCACCGAGATCGTCTGCTGGATGCGCTACGCGCAGCACGCGATCAGCGCCACCGGCATCGACCGGGCGCAGGTCGCCGCGGAGTTCGGCGAGCACGCGGACGAGGAGCGCGACCACGCGATGCGCGCCGCCGAGCGCATCAGCCAGCTCGGCGGCGACCCCGACTTCGACCCGGAGACGCTCGCCGAGCGCTCCCACACCGCCTACGCGACCTTCGACGACAACGACCTGAAGGGCATGCTCCAGGAGAACCTCGTCGCCGAGCGGATCGTCATCGAGTCCTACCAGGAGATCATCCGGTGGCTCGGCGACGGCGACGTCACCACGCGTCGCATCATGGAGGAGATCCTCGCCGAGGAGGAGGAGCACGCCGACGACCTCATGGACCTCCTCGGGCAGTGACGGTTCAGGCCCGCCCGGCGGGTATGCGAGCCGCATGGAATTCGGATACTCGCTGCTCTGCGAGCAGACACCGCCCAAGCAGCTCATCACCGACGGCGTGGAGGCCGAGGAGGCCGGCTTCGACTACGTCACCGTCTCCGACCACTACTTCCCGTGGCTGGAGGACCAGGGTCACTCTGCCTACGCGTGGTCGGTGCTGGGCGGGCTCGCCCACGCCACGCAGCGCGTCCCGCTGATGACGCTGGTGACCTGCCCGACCATGCGCTACCACCCCGCCGTGGTGGCGCAGAAGGCCGCGACGATGGGCGTCCTGTCGGGCGGCCGGTTCATCCTCGGGCTCGGCGCGGGCGAGAACCTCAACGAGCACGTCGTCGGACGGGACTGGCCCCCGGCCGACGTCCGGCACGAGATGTTCGCGGAGGCGGTGGAGATCATCCGGGCGCTGTTCGGCGGCGACTACGTCAACTACCGGGGCAGGCACTACCGGGTGGACTCGGCGAAGCTCTACGACGTGCCCGACCGCCCGGTCCCGATCGGGATGGCCGCGTTCGGCCCCCGGGCCGGGCGGCTGGCCGCCCGGCACGCCGACGTCCTGGTCTCCGACCAGCCCGTCGCCGAGGTCGCCGAGCTGTTCCGCCGCGAGGGAGGCGAGGGCAGGCCCGCCTACGGGATGATCCCCGTCGCGTTCGGCGACGACTACGAGGAGTGCGAGCGGCGCGCCCACCGCGTCTGGAGGTTCTCGGCGCCCTCCTGGAAGGTCATGGCGGAGCTCCCGGGGCCGGTGAACTTCGAGGCGGCGACGAAGACCGTCCGTCCCGAGGACGTCGTCGAGTCCGTCCCGTGCGGCGACGACGTCGGCGACTACGTCCGGGCGGTCCAGCGGTGGGCGGACGCGGGCTTCACGCACATCTCGTTCTGCCAGTCGGGCGCGGACCGCCAGAAGGACTTCCGCACCTGGGCGGAGGCGGACCTCCTGCCCGCCCTCCGCGAGCGCTTCGGCTGACCGGGAACCCGTTTCGCTCATCCGAAAGACAGGGCGACCCGTCGTCCGAATCGCGGCCATTCCCCCGCGCGGGGATTGGCTCGGCGGGCACAATATATAACGCGTTCTCATCTCTGGGGCGACCGCCATCTCCGCTGTTGGCGACGCATGAGCGGTGATCGTCGCCCGGCAAATGATGCAGCCTGCACACATGTGATACACCAGCTAAAGGACGGTCGAAACCGGGATTTGCGGCCCGACCGGGAAACATATCCACAGAAGATGTCCTCTGGATCATTGACCGTACAAGAAGTTTTCCCTACCGTCTTTCATAGAACGCGTTCTACTTGGAGCCGCCGAGTCCCTGGGCGATGATGCGAGACGGCTCCGGCTCCCGGTCCCCGATTCCCGGCGTCCCGCCGCCCTCCGGCCAAGGGCGCGGCGCGCGCGGCTCGGGACCACCACCCACCCCGTTCCCCGGGTGCAGGCGCGACGCCCGCCGTCCGAAATGAGGACTCCCTTGTCCCGCATCAGCAAGCCGGCCGCGATCGCCTCCGCCTCCGCCGCGGCCGCCCTCGCCGTCGCCCTGACGGCCACCCCCGCCCTGGCCTGGACCGCCGGTCCCTTCACCGCCGACCTCAACGGCACCATGGTCATCGACGCGGGGATCCCCGCCTCCTGCACGAGCTCCACCCTGTCCGGCACCGTCGACGCCGCCGGCAACCTCACCATCACCTCCGCCTCCGTCGGCGGCTGCGGCGTCACGGTCACGCCCAAGAACCTGCCGTGGAGCGGAAAGCTCGACAACGGCACCGCCTCCATCGACGGGTTCTCGATGAGCGCCATCGGCTGCACCTACGGCGGCGACATCACCGGCAGCTTCACCGGGACCGACCTTCCGGTCAGCGCCACCTTCACCGAGCAGACGGTCGCCAAGACCAGCGGCTGGCTCTGCCCCGGCTCCGCCACGGTGACCGCCACCTACGACTTCACCGCGGCGTAGCCCCGCAACCGACCCCCGAGAACCGGCCGACCCGACGTCACCGGCCGTCCCTCACCCGAGCCCCCGGCGGCCCCGCCGCCGGGGGCGACCCTTTCCAGGTCGTTAACTGTGTGTTGCTGATCGACTACGCGGGTGCGCGGCGGGGAAGGTTCTTCCGGGGCCTTTCTTCCAGGTGCGCGGGGGCGTGGGG
>NZ_JBIQHY010000152.1:0-15928 GCF_044508335.1 Actinomadura sp. | reverse complement strand
CGGCGGGCCGGCGCCGCGGCGGGCGGCCCGCGCGGCGGGCGCTGCCGCGGCTCCCGCTGCCCGCCGGGAGCGCCACCGGTGTCTGACCTCGGGCGGGTGCTCCGGCTGGACGCCCGCCGCACGGCGCTGCTGGTCGCGGTGCCGGTCCTCACCGCGGTCGGGACGGCGGCGGCGCTCCCGGGGCTCTGCCTGTCCGCCGCGTACTGGGACAACACGGTCGTCGCGCTGGTCAACGCCGTCCGCTTCCTCGGGCCCGTCGCCGCCGCGCTGGCGGCGTGGGCGGCGGTGCGCGAGCGCCCGCTCGACTACCTGCGCGACCTCACCGCGCGCTCACCGGCCACGGGCGCGCTGCTCGACCTCCTGCTGCTGTCCTCCGCGGCCCTGGTCTCCTACACCGCGGTCACGGCGCTCGTCGTCGCCGTCACGCTGGCGCAGGCGGAGGCCGGGCACCCGCACCCCCTCGGCGTGATCGCGGGCGCGGGCGCGCTCGTCCTGCACGTCGTCGTCGGCTACCTGACGGGACGCGTCGTCCCGCACCGCGCGACGGCGGCCCTGGCGTTCGGCGCGACGGCGATGTGGGCGGCGCTGCGCATCCCGGGCGTGTCGTGGTGGAGCCTCCTGCCCCCGGCCGCCTTCCCCCGCATCGACCTGTTCACCACCCTGCGCCCCCGCGTGTTCGCCGACCAGGCCGCCTGGACGGCGGGGCTGACGGCCGCGCTGATCCTCGGCTACGTCCTGTGGGCGACGCGGCGGTTCCTGCTCGTCCTGCCGCTGGCCGCCGCGCTGGCCGCGACCGGCGCGGCCACGCTCGGCCTCCAGGGGTCGGACCCCGCGGCGGTCCGCGCCGCGCCCGCGCCGCAAGCGTGCCGGCATTGGCCGGTGACCGTCTGCGTGCATCCCGCGCTGCGCGACGCGCTGCCCCGGCTGATGGCGGCGGTCGTCCCGCTCGCGGCGCGGCTGAACGGCACGCCCGGCGAGTTCACGCAGGTGCGGCAGCGTCCCGGCTGGGCGCCGGTCTCGGTCGCGGACGGCGTGGCCTTCGTCCATCTCGACGAGGACCTCTCCCCCGGATACGCGGCGCGGGCCGCCCGGCAGATAAGCCGGGCGCTCAAGGACCCGCGCGCCTGCGCCGCCGGCTCCTCCGCCGGCTACCCGGCGCTGGTCGACGCCTGGCTGCTGGACGACGAACCCCCGTCCATCGCCGACGCCCGCGCGGCCCGCCGGTTCGCATCCTGGACCGAGCGCGGACGCCGCGCCTGGCTGCGCCGCCACTTCACCCGGTACCGCACCTGCTCCCTCGGCCCCGCCGACTTCCGCCCCGTCCGCGCCGGGAAGCACCGCTCGACGAAGCACGCGCGCCGCGGGACCTTCGACAGAACCGCTCCCCCGACATGACGCGGGGCCCCCTGCGCGGCGCGGGTTCCCCTGCGCGGCCGCGGCGGCCACCCCCAACCGCCGCGGCCGCGCAGAAGTCTCAGGCCCGCCCGGCCGGCTGCGCGGCGGGCGCCGCGGGCCGCGCCCAGTGGCGCTCCACGAGCAGCGGGGCCGCCGGCAGGACGGCGGCGCCGAGCGCCAGGACCGTGCGCTTGAGGTCCCAGCCGAGCTCGTCGCGGACGAGGAAGACCAGGCCGACGTAGGCCATGAACAGAACTCCGTGCAGCGGGCCCACCAGCTGGACGCCCACCGGCGCGTCCGCGCCGTACTTCAGCGGCATGGCGACCAGCAGCAGGAGCAGGAACGAGACCGCCTCCGCCACCGAGACGAACCGGAAAACACGAATCATGTCCACGCCGCGTCAACGGCCCGCCCGCGCCCGGGGTTTCGGCCCGCCCTATGGCCTTGATCACATCGCGGTCCACGCCGACCTCACCGAGCCGCCAGGTGTGGGACGGGGATGCCGGGAATGCTCTGGTGCATGGCTCGCTCGGAACCCCGGAACGACGCGCCCCGCAAGCCGTCCCCCGAACGGACCCGCGCCCCGCGCCGCGGCCTGCTCACCCCGGTGCTGCTGGTCGTCGCGACCATCGCGCTGGTGCTCCTGGCGCAGCAGGCGCTGCGCGGCCTGCCGGGCCGGCTGAACCCGTTCGGCACGGAGACGAAGGACCGCAGCGGGCCCGTCCTGCTGAAGTCGATCCGCGACCTGCACCGCTACGAGGCGGCGAGCGGCAGCTTCCAGGTCATCGTCGACCTGGAGAAGGACGCCAAGTTCCTGCCGGGCTCACTGCGCGGCAAGCGGACGCTGTTCGTCGGGAACGGCACCGTCGACGCCTACGTGGACTTCTCCAAGCTCGGCTCGGGGGCCGTGAAGGTCAACGAGGACCGCACGGCCGCCACGGTCACGCTCCCCCGCGCCCAGCTGGAGAAGACCAACCTGGACCCGAAGAGCAGCTACGTCTACGCCACCGAACGCGGCCTCATCGACCGCTTCGGCGACTTCTTCAGCAGCAACCCGAACGACCAGCAGCAGCTCTACGTCCTGGCGTCGCAGAAGATCCAGACCGCCGCCGGGCGGAGCGGGCTGCGGGAACGCGCCGACGCCAACACGAAGTCGATGCTGGAGAACATGCTCAAGGCGCTGGGCTTCAAGACGGTGACCGTCCGGCAGCCCAGCGCCCAGTGACCGCTACGCGGTGGGGACGCGCAGGATGAGCGCGTCTCCCTGGCCGCCGCCGCCGCAGAGGCCGGCGGCGCCGGTGCCGCCGCCGCGGCGCTTCAGCTCGTAGGCGAGGTGCAGGGCGATGCGGGCGCCGGACATGCCGACGGGGTGGCCGAGCGCGATGGCGCCGCCGTTGACGTTGACCTTCTCGGGGCCGACGCCGAGGTCGCGCATCGACTGGATGCCGACGGAGGCGAACGCCTCGTTGATCTCGATGAGGTCGAGGTCGTCGACGGTCAGGCCCTCCTTGCCGAGGGCGTGCTTGATGGCGTTGGACGGCTGGGACTGGAGGGAGTTGTCCGGGCCGGCGACGTTGCCGTGCGCGCCGATCTCGGCGAGCCAGGTGAGGCCCAGCTCCTCGGCCTTGGCCTTCGACATCACGACGACGGCCGCGGCGCCGTCGGAGATCTGGGAGGACGAGCCGGCGGTGATCGTGCCGTCCTTGCTGAACGCCGGGCGCAGCCTGGCGAGGCCCTCGACGGTGGTGTCGCCGCGCACGCCCTCGTCCTTGGCGAACACGACCGGGTCGCCCTTGCGCTGCGGGATCTCGACCGGGGCGATCTCGTCGTCGAAGACGCCGTTCTTGATGGCCTCGGCGGCGCGCTGGTGGGAGCGGGCGGCGAACTCGTCCTGCTCCTCGCGGGAGATGCCGAGCCTGGCGTTGTGGCGCTCGGTCGACTCGCCCATGGCGATGCCGTCGTAGGCGTCGGTGAGGGCGTCGTGGGCCATGTGGTCGAGGACCTCGATCGACCCGTACTTGTAGCCGCCGCGCGACTTCGGCAGCAGGTGCGGGGCCTGGGTCATCGACTCCATGCCGCCCGCCACCACGATGTCGAACTCGCCCGCCCGGATCAGCTGGTCGGCGAGCGCGATCGCGTCCAGGCCGGACAGGCACACCTTGTTGATCGTGATCGACGGGACGCTCATCGGGATGCCCGCCTTGACCGCCGCCTGCCGGGACGGGATCTGCCCCGCGCCCGCCTGCAGCACCTGGCCGAGGATCACGTACTGGACCTGGTCGCCGGCCACCCCGGCCCGCTCCAGCGCCGCCCTGACCGCGTGCGCGCCGAGGTCGGCCGCGGAGAAGTCCTTCAGCGAGCCCATCAGGCGTCCGATGGGGGTGCGCGCGCCGGCGACGATCACGGACGTAGCGGTCATGTGGGGGCCCTCCAGGTGGTGCTGCGGCGACGTTTGCCACCATACCCAGGGGAACGCCGTCCGGTTCCGTTCGCCCCCGCCTGGCCGCCCTAGTAGGGAGAAAGCCCATGCTGACCCGTATCGACCACATCGGCATCGCCTGTCACGACCTGGACGCGACCGTCGAGTTCTACAAGGCGACCTACGGCTTCACCGACGCGCACTTCGAGGTGAACGAGGAGCAGGGCGTCCGGGAGTGCATGCTCAAGATCAACGACACCGGGGACGGGGCGGCGAGCTACCTCCAGCTGATCGAGCCGATCCGGGAGGACTCGGCGGTCGCCAAGTGGCTGGCGAAGAACGGCGAGGGCGTCCACCACATCGCGTTCGGCACGGACGGGACCGTCGCCGACGAGGCGGCCGGCATCGCGGGCAGGGGCGTGCGGGTGCTGTACGACGCGCCGCGCAACGGATCCATGGGATCTTTGATCAACTTTTTGCACCCCAAGGACTGCCACGGCGTGCTGACCGAGCTCGTGCAGAAGCGGCCGGACGCTGGATGATCTTGCGGGCCGGGCGCGGCGTACGCGCGACCGGATCGTGACGTGTTCGATATCACGGCGGCGGAGGGCGGGCCACTGACCGCCGCTCTGTGACCGTTCAGACACATCTGGTGCATTTGCACCCCCGACACCTGCGCACCTGCAACCCGGCTGAACACGCCAACAAACCGGACATTCCACGCAGCGCGTCAAGATGAGCCCCCAACACGGCAGTGTCCGGAGTACGCTTCATTCGCCGGAAGAGGTCTGGGGCACTCCGCCCGTTCATGTCAGGCGATCAACCGGTCCCCGGAACCACCCGTAGCCCCGTCACATCAGGATTGAGCCACATGCAGTCCGACATCGACGCCCAGCTCAGCAACTTCTTTGAAGACACGCCCCCGCGCGAGTTCGACGTGGTGCTTCGCGGCTACGACCGGCACCAGGTCGACGAGCACATCAAGCAGCTCGACAACGAGGTGCGGCAGACCCGCGAGCAGACCCAGGCCCTGCAGCGGGAGCTGTCGGACGCCCACCGTCAGCTGCAGGAGCAGGAACGTCCCACCTACTCCGGTCTAGGCGCCCGCATCGAGCAGCTGCTCCGCCTCGCCGAGGAGCAGGCGACCGAGCTGGTCCAGGCGGCCCGCTCCGAGGCGAACGAGATCAAGGCCGCGGCCAAGGTCGACGCCGCCGAGCAGCGCGCCAACGCCGAGAACGACGCCGCCGAACTGCGCGCCAACGCCCAGCGCGAGGGCGACGACATGCGCAACGCGGCCGAGCGCGAGGCCGAGGAGGTGCGCACCTCCGCCCGCCGCGAGGCCGACGAGCTGACCTCCACCACCGAGCGCGAGGTCGCCAAGCTGCGCGCCACCGCCGACCACGAGGTCGCCGAGAAGCGGGCCAGCGCCGAGCGCGAGATCGCCAAGCTGCGCACCACGACCGAGCGCGAGGTCGCACAGCTGCGGGCGTCGACCAAGCGCGAGCGGGACGAGATCCTCACCACGGCCAAGCGGCAGGCCGACGAGATGCGGGCGCAGGCCCAGCGCATCCTGGAGGAGAGCGAGGCCCAGCGCGCCCAGGCCGAGGCCGAGTTCGAGATCCAGCTCGCCGCCCGCCGCGAGGAGGCCGACCGGCAGGACGCCGAGCGGCACTCCGCCGCGCAGGCCGCCACGCAGAAGCTGGTCGCCGAGGCCGAGCAGCGCGCCGCGTCCGCCGAGCAGCGGGCCGCGAAGGCGACCCAGCAGGCCGAGCAGACCCGGCGCGAGGCCGACGCGCACGCCAAGCAGCTCATGGCCAACGCCCGCAAGAACTCCGACAACGTGATCGCCGAGGCCAAGGCGCAGGCCGAGCAGCTGCTCGCCGAGACCAAGGCCGAGGCCGACCGCGTCCGGACGGCGGCGCAGCGGCAGGTCGACGAGCTCACCCGGCAGCGCGACAGCATCACCAGCCACCTCAACCAGCTGCGCCAGCTCATCGGCGGCGTCGCGCCGACGATGGGCGCCGAGCCCGAGCTGGCCGCGGCCCCGGAGAAGGCCGCGATCCCGGCCGCCGAGCCGAAGCCGGCCCCGCAGCCCCAGCCGAAGCAGCAGCAGCCGGCCGCCGCGAAGGCCGCGCCCGCGAAGCAGGCCCAGCCCAAGAAGTCCGAGGAGGACGACGAGGACTGGTGGCAGGAGTGAGTTCCTGAGACCGGCGTCGAGGAAAGCCTAGAGGCGGTGAAACGCCTCTAGGCTTTCCTTCGTCTCACCACCGTGGGACGCTCGTGGCCTGTGAACGGCCGCGTCCTCCGACGGGACATATGAACGAGGAGAGCGGCGTGGCCGACGAGACCTCTCGCGACGACGAGCCGAAGGCGGTGCCCGGCACGGGACGGCCCGCAGGCGAACCCGGGGTACCCGCACCCGCGCCGCCTCCGGACGACGCCACCGACGAGGACTCCCCCGACGAGGACGCTTCCAACGAGGACGCTTCCGACAACGCCACCGGCGGCAGCCCCGACGACACCGGCGACACCGGCACCGGCGGCAGCGACGGCGACGACAACGGCGGCAGCGACACCGGTGACAGCGACACCGGCGGCCGGGACGCCGGCGACCGGGACGCCGGGTCGGGTGGGACCGGGAGCGAGAGCGTCGCGCCGAGCGGGGCGCTGCGGCCCGAGGAGACCGGCGAGCCGGCGGGCGAACGCGATCCGGCGACCGGCGCGCCCGTCACGCTCCCGGCCGAGACTGCGGGCGGCGAGCAGGTGCCGCCGCCGCCCGGAGCGCCCGATCCGGCGCACGACGTGGAGCAGCGCCGCCGCGAGGCCGGCGTCGACCAGCGGTTCCCGTTCGGCCGGCCCGGGCAGCCGCTCGGCCGCGCCCACCCGTTCGTGTTCGGGTTCACCGCCGCGCTCGGCGTCATCACCGCGTGGATGCTGGTGAAGGCCGCCACGAACGCCAAGTCCGTCATCGTGATGATCGTCGTCGCGATGTTCCTCGCGGTCGGCCTCAACCCGGCGGTGGAGCGGCTGCGCAAGTTCGGGTTCCCGCGCGGCGCCGCCGTCGCGACGGTGTTCCTGCTGGTGATCCTGTTCTTCGCGGGGTTCGTCGCCTCCCTCGTCCAGCCGGTGTCCGAGCAGGTCACCGAGCTGCGGCACAACATCCCCGAGTACGTCCAGCAACTGCAGGACAACAAGACGCTGGCCGACTGGGACAAGCGCTACGGGCTGCTGGACCGCGCGCAGAAGGCGGTGTCCGGCGAGGACTTCCAGAAGACCCTCACCGACACCGCCACCGGCATCGGCAAGGTCGCGATCAACGGGATCTTCCAGACGATCACGATCCTGATCCTGACGCTGTACTTCCTCAGCTCGCTGCCGCAGATCAAGACGTTCTTCTACCAGCTCGCGCCGCGCACCCGAAGAGCCCGCGTCGCCCTGCTCGGCGACGAGATACTCGACCGGATCGGCGGCTACGTCGCCGGGCAGTTCACGATCGCGTTCATCGCGGGCATCACGTCGTACATCTTCCTGTCGATCCTCGGGGTGAAGTACGCGCTCGCGCTGGCGCTGATCGTGGCGGTGACCGACCTGATCCCGCTCATCGGCGCCACGATCGGCGCGGTGATCGTGTGCCTGGTCGCGTTCCTCACCGGGGACACCACCGACCTGATCGTCTGCGTCGTCTTCTACGTGGTCTACCAGCAGGTGGAGAACTACCTGGTCTACCCGCGCGTCATGAAGCGGACGGTCGACGTGCAGCCCGCGGTGACGATCGTCGCGGCGCTCGTCGGCGCGGCGCTGCTCGGCGTGGTCGGCGCGCTGCTGGCTATCCCGACGGCGGCGGCGATCTCGCTGCTGATCCGGGAGGTCGTCATGCCGCGCCAGGAGACCCTGTAGGGCCGGGGCTCACCCGCCGATGCGGGCGAGCGCGGCGGCGAACTCGGCGACCGCCTGGTTGAACAGGTCGGGCTGCTCGACCGCGCACAGGTGCCCGGCCCGCGGGATGACGAGCAGCTCGGCGTTCGGCAGCGCGTCCGCCATGGCGCGGGCCTCGTCCTCGGTCGCGAGCGCGTCCTCGTCGCCGATCATGACGAGGGCGGGCACCTTGACGGCGCGGAGCGTGTCGAACGCGTCGGGCCGCCCGGCCATGGCGCGCTGCGCCCACGCGGCCGCGTGCGGCGGGGTCGCCTGGACGAGGCCGCGGACCCGCCCGTAGATCAGCGCGCGCTGCCGGTAGGTGGTGGGCCCGACCAGGCCGGGCAGCACCTCGTCCACCAGGACCTGGGGGCTGCGCTCGCGTTCGAGCCGCTCGGCCTGCCGGAGCCGGTTCGCCCGGACGGCCTCGGTGTCGGCGGCGGCGCGGGTCGCGGCGAGCACGAGCCCGAGGACGAGGTCGGGGTGCCGGCGGCACAGCGCCATCGCGACGTACCCGCCCATGGACAGGCCGCCGACGACGGCGCGCCGGACGCCGAGGCCGCGGAACATGCGGGCGACGTCGTCGGCCATCGCGTCGACGGACGGCTCGTCGTCGCCGAGCACCGATCCGCCGAATCCGCGCAGGTCGGGGGTGATGACCCGGAACCGGCCCGCGAGGCCCTCCCGCTGGGCCAGCCACATCGCGGAGGAGAGCGGGAAGGCGTGCAGCAGGACGAGCGGCGTGCCGGTACCGACATCCCTGGCGTACAGCTGCACCGTCATTGGGCCATGCTTACCCGCTATCGCGGCCACTGTGACGGGAGTGGCCGCGATCGGCCGCAGCGGTTTACTTGTCCGGTTCGTCCCATTCGGTGGGGAGCGGATGGGCGGCCGGCGCGACCCGCTTGACGATCTCGTTCAGCACGATCCGGACGTACGGTTCGCCGACCCACAGGTGCTTGGCGTTGTCCACCGCGACGACCTCGGCCTGCGGGACGCGCTTGAACCGCTCCCGCGCCTCGGCCGGGCGCAGGTAGTCGTCGAACTCCGGCACCAGCGCCACCACGGGCCGCCCGTCGGCGCCCCAGGCGTCCAGGTCGGCGTCCCCGGCGCGCTTCAGCGGCGGGGACAGCAGGATCACGCCCTCGACCAGCGGGTCGCGTCCCCACTTCAGCGCCAGCTCGGTGCCGAACGACCAGCCGAGCAGCCACGGGCGCGGCAGGTCGTGGTACTCGGTGTACTCCAGCGCCGCCGCCACGTCGAACCGCTCGGTCTCGCCCTCGCCGAACTCGCCCTGGCTCGTCCCGCGCGCCGAGGTCGTCCCGCGGGTGTTGAAGCGCAGCACGGCCAGGTCGGCGAGCGCGGGCAGCCGGTAGGACGCCTTGCGCAGCACGTGGCTGTCCATCATGCCCTCGGCCGTGGGCAGGGGGTGCAGGCACACGAGCGTCGCGACCGGCGGCCGGTCCGGCGGCAGCGCCAGCTCCCCGACCAGTTCCAGGCCGTCCGACGTGTGCAGCGTGATGTCCTCGCGCCGCGCGGGCAGCACTGTCGCCGCCCTGATCTCCGCCATGGGTCTCCTTAGTGCCGGGGCGCCCTCTGCGACCGGGCGCCCTCAGTAACGGGGGGCGTTGCGCGACCGGAGGATGCGGGGGCCGCGGCGGCCGCGGGCCTGCCAGCAGGGGCGGTGCCAGTGCCGCCGGTCGTCGCCGCCGTCACCGGCCCGCCAGGCGACGACGTGCGCGACGCCCGGGGGGATCTCCTGGTCGCATCCGGGGCACCGGTACGCCTTGGCCGCCGCGGCCCCGGCGACCGGCCGGACGATCCATTCGCCGTCCGGTCCCTCCTCTGCCCGCTGAGCCCACGCCCCGCCGCTCCGGGGGCGGTCGGAAACGGCACGGCGGTTCTTCCGGGGGCTCATGCTCCCAGGATATTCGCCGGGTCAGCGCAGCGGCTCGCCCGCCGTCGCGTGCTCGATCAGCAGCGGCGCCGGGGACAGGGAGGGTTCGCGGGTCTCGGCGTGCAGGGCGCGCAGGACGGCCACGGCGCGGGCGGGGCCGAGCCGGTCGAGGTCGGCGATCGGGCCGGTCGGGTAGCCGCAGCCGAGCGTCATCGCGGCGTCGATCGAGTCGGCGTCGGCGTATCCGGCGCCGAGCATCGCGGCGGCGTCGTTCAGGTACGGGAAGCGCAGCGCGTCCACGATGAACCCGGCGCGGTCGCGGCAGCGGACGGCGGTGAGGCCGAGGCGGCCGAGCAGGGCGGCGGCGCGGTCGGCGACGTCCGGGCCGGTCGCGACCGTGGCGGCGATCTCGGCGAGCGCGCCGGCCGGGTCGGGCAGGTGCAGCCCGACGACGTCGGCGGGGCGCCCGGTGGCCATGGCCTGCTCGATCACCGAGCCGGCCACGGACGTCACGGCGAGCACGGCGCCGGGCTTGGCGGCCTGCGCGGCGGCGGACAGCAGCGCCCGCGCGGCCCCGGGGTCCTCCGCGGCCTCGATGACGAGGTCGCAGCCGGCGAGGTCGGCGGCCGAGTCGCGGACCCGCGCACCCGCGCGGTCGCACAGCGCGGCGAGCGCGTCGGCGAGCGGTCCGACGCCGACGACGCCGACGGCCGGCGGCGCGCCCTCCTCCGGCGCGGCCGCCTCTTCGGCCGCGCCGGACCGGTCGTAGGAGTAGAAGCCGCGGCCGGTCTTGCGGCCGAGCATCCCGGCGGTGACGAGTTCGCGCAGCGCCGGGGACGCGGCGTGGCGGCGGTCGCGCGACTCGGCGTAGATCGCGTCCAGCACCTCGACGCAGGTGTCGAGGCCGATCAGGTCCATGAGGGTGAACGGGCCCATCGGCAGGCCGGCGCCGACCTTCATCGCGGTGTCGATGTCGTCGCGGGTCGCGTGCCCGGACTCCAGCATCCCGGCGGCCTGGTTCAGGTAGCCGAACAGCAGCCGGTTGGCGACGAACCCGGCGCGGTCGCCGATCGTCACCGGCGTCTTGCCGAGGCCCTCGACCAGCGCGGCGACGCGGGTCACCGCCTCCGGCTCGGTCAGCACGGTCGCGATGACCTCGACCAGCTTCATGACCGGCGCCGGGTTGAAGAAGTGCACGCCGACGATCTTGGCGGGGCGCCCGGTGGTGACCGCGATGCGGGTGACCGACAGCGACGAGGTGTTCGTGGCGAGGACGGCGTCCTCCCGGCAGACCCGGTCCAGTTCGGCGAAGACCTTGCGCTTCAGCTCCAGCCGCTCGGGGACGGCCTCGATGACGAGGTCGCAGTCGCCCAGATCGGCGAAGTCGGTGGAGAACGCCACCCGGCCGAGGATCTCGCGCTGCGCGTCCTCGGTGAGCCTTCCGCGCTTGACGGCCCGCCCGGTCGAGGATTCCAGGTTGCCGCGCCCGCGCTCCAGCGCGTCCTCGTCCACCTCGATGCCGACGACCGCGAGGCCGCCGCGCGCCAGCACCTCGGCGATGCCCGCGCCCATCGTGCCCAGTCCGACGACCCCGATCCTGCTGAACGCACCCACAGTCATGATTGGCAGTCTTGCAGAGCGCTCGGGCGTTCCCGCTCCCGGGTACGACGGTGGGGTGCGCCTAGGAATCTTCCTCCTCGCGACCCGTTTCCCCGCCCGTCCTCCAGCCCCCGCCCACCGCCGTGCTAAGGACGAGCTCCGCTCGGACGCCCAAAGCGACGCCGCGGCTCTCGCCCGCACCGTCGAGGCCGCCGTCGCCGCCGAACGCGCCGGGTTCGACGACGTCTGGCTGGCCGAGCACCACTTCATGTCGTACGGGGTCGTCCCGTCCGCGACGCTGCTGGCCGGGCATCTGCTGGCCGCGACCTCGCGGATCCACGTCGGGACGGCGGTGAGCGTGCTGTCCACCCGGCACCCGGTGGCGCTCGCCGAGGAGGCGGCGATGCTCTCCCTCCTCTCCGGCGGCCGCTTCCGCCTGGGCGTCGGACGCGGCGGCCCGTGGCGGGATCTCGAGGTCTTCGGGACGGGCCTCCCCCGCTACGAGCACGGCTTCGCCGAATCCCTGGACCTGCTCCTCACCTCTCTGTCCGCTGACCGTGTCTCGGCGGAGGGGGAATTCTTCCGCTTCCGTGAGGTCCCGATCGTCCCGCGCGCGCCCGTACCGCCGCCCGTGACGGTCGCCTGCACCTCTCCGGCCACCGAGAGGCTGGCCGCCGAGCGCGGCCTGCCGATGCTGCTGGGCATGCACGTGGACGCCGGCGAGAAGGCCGCCGCCGTCGCCCGGCACGGCCGCCCCGGCCTCCCGCACATCTCCGCCCACGTCGCGCAGGTCGCCGACACCCGCGAGGAGGCGGTCGAGACCCTGATGAGGGAGATGCCCCACTGGCTCGGCCCCGGCCTGGAGGGATACGTCGCCGTGGACGACCGTCCGCGCCCCTCCCCCGACCCGGTCGGCTACACGCGCCGGATGTGCGACATCCACCCCGTCGGCTCTCCGGACTACTGCGTCGAGTCCCTGCGGGCCGCGGCCGAGAAGACGGGCATCCAGCATCTGATCCTGATGGTGGAGGCCGCCGGCTCCCGCGAGGCCACGCTGGAGAACATCGCCCGGCTGGGCGCCGAGGTCCTCCCCGAGCTCCGCGGGTGAGGCGGGGTGGGCGTGCGTGCGGCGTGCCGCGGCCGGTGGTCCCGGGCGGCACGCCGCGCGCCGGTCGGGGCGGGGTCAGCAGTCGCGGAGCTCGGGCGACTGGTTGAGGATCTGCTCGCGGGCCGTCACGAACGTCCGGTAGGCGGTGGAGTCGGCGGTCGGGAAGACGGCGACGCGGTGGCAGTTCTGGAAGGCGAGCTTCACGCCGAAGTGGCGTTCCAGCGCGGCGCGCATGGCGTCGCTCGCGAGGACGCGGAGCAGCTGGCCGCGGGCCTGCTCGTCCGGGGGCGGGGTGAGGTTGTCGGCGAAGTCGCCGCCGTCCACCTGGAGCCGGGCCACCAGGCCGCTGATCATGTCCCACGCGTACGGGAGGGACGTCTTGATGCACTCGACGAAGGCGGCGTCGCCGACCTCGCCCTGCTGCGCCGTCTCAAGCAGTTCCGGAGTCACGTCGAGAGACATGCGGGGGTCCTTTCGCCGTTTGAGGATGAACACCCACCCGCCGACGCTAATCACGGCTTCCGGAGAATTCCAGGCTTGACAAAGATTTTCATTCCGCTACTGAGCGCCTCCGGACGGCCCCGGTCCGTCCGGAGGCGGGCGCTATCGTGCGGGCGCCGCTCCCTGGCGGCGCGCCCGGCGGACGGGCGCGCTGCGCTCGGCCCGGTCGGCCCAGAACTCGCGCGCCCGGCGCGCCAGCCGGGCGTCCCGCTCCTCGGCGGCCCGCGCCCGCCGGTCGCGGCCCCGCTCGGTCATGATCGACTGCATGATGTCGTGATGGAACACGGTCTCTCCCCGAATGATCCGGGCCGCTCGGCACGGCCCGACATCCAAGAGACTCGTCCTAAGGACCCCGCCCCCGCATCGGCAGCACGCCTTATCCGACCCGGCCCACACGCCTTAGGCCCGCCACTAAGGTTGGGCAGCGTGCGTCTCGTTATCGCCCGCTGCAGCGTCGACTACGCCGGCAAGCTCACCGCCCACCTGCCGATGGCCCCCCGGCTGATCCTGATCAAGGCGGACGGGAGCGTGAGCGTCCATGCCGACGACCGCGCCTACAAGCCCCTCAACTGGATGAACCCGCCCTGCTCGCTGCGCGAGGAGAGCTACGAGGAGAACGGCGCCGTCGCGCGCTGGACGGTCACGCACGGCAAGTCGGGCGAGCGGCTCATCCTCACCATCGAGGAGATCATGCACGACAGCAGCCACGAGCTGGGCGTCGACCCGGGGCTGCGGAAGGACGGCGTCGAGGCGCACCTGCAGGAACTGCTCGCCGAGCACATCACCACGCTCGGCGAGGGCTACACGCTCATCCGCCGCGAGTTCCCCACCGCGATCGGCCCGGTCGACATCCTGTGCCGGGACGGCGACAGCGCCACGGTCGCCATCGAGATCAAGCGGCGCGGCGAGATCGACGGCGTCGAGCAGCTGACGAGGTACCTGGAGCTGCTGAACCGCGACCCGCACCTGGCGCCCGTCCGCGGGGTGTTCGCCGCGCAGGAGATCAAGCCGCAGGCCCGCGTCCTCGCCACCGACCGCGGCATCGACTGCGTCACCCTCGACTACGACGCCCTGCGCGGCATCCGGCACGAGGGCACGCTCTTCTGAGCGGCCGTCCGGGATTTCCCTCGCGTCGGGTGGGGCGTGCAATCATGGCGGGCATGACGTTTCAAGCCGGCGGCAGTTTCGACATCGAGGCGTGGGACGCCGAGAAGCCCTACGAGGAACAGGACGGCACCAAGCTGACCCGCGTCCAGGTCCGCAAGCGGTACCACGGCGACCTCGTCGGGACGAGCAGCACCGAGCTGATCACCGTGGAGACGGCGGCCGGGCCCGCCGCCTACGTCGGGGTGGAGCGCGTCGAGGGCATCCTGCACGGGCGCGAGGGGACGCTCGTACTCCAGCACAGCGGGGGCAGCGAGGACGGCACGCCCGGCACCCAGTGGCTGCGCTGGCTGATCGTCCCCACGTCCGGGACCGGGGAGCTGGCCGGCATCCGCGGCTCCGGCCAGATCACCGTCGCCGAGGACGGCTCGCACACCTGGACCCTGGAGTACACGCTGGACTGAGCGCCGGTGGGCCGAGTCCCGGCGGGGTGCCGGTAATGTGCTGGCATGCCCCCGGTCACCACCGACGCGACCCGTGAGCGGATCATCGACGCGGCCGAAGAGTGCTTCGGCCGCTTCGGCGTCGCCAAGACGACGGTCGAGGACATCGCGGCGGCCGCGCGGCTGTCGCGGGCGACGGTGTACCGGAGCATCACCGGCGGCCGGGACGAGCTGATCCTGGCCGTGGTGGTGCGCGACCTGCACCGGTTCCTGGACCGGCTCGCCGACCGGCTGCGCCGGGAGCGGTCGGTGCCGGAGGCCATCGTCGAGGGCGCGATGGACGCGATCGCGTACGTCCGCAGCGAGCCGACCATCGCGCACTTCCTCGTGCCGGAGGCCGCGGGCCACATGCAGGCGGCGGTCGCCGGCGGGGCCGAGCGCGTGCTCGCGCTGTGCGCCGACTACGTCCGGCCGTACTTCGAGCAGGCGCAGCGGCAGCGGACGCTGCGTCCCGACATCGAGGTCGAGGGGACGGTCGAGTTCCTCTTCCGGATCATCACGTCGCTGATCGTGATGGACCGGGACCGGGACGCCGACGAGCTGCGCCGCTTCCTGCGCACCTACGTCGTCCCGGTGATCGCGGCGCCGTGACGGCGGCCCCGCCGGGGCGGCCTCGCCCGGGCGGCCCGCCCCGGACGGAACCGCGGCGGCGCGCGGACAGTTACCGAGATGAAGATCATGCGGGAGAGAGGCCGGAGGCGATGGACGGGACTGCACACAAGGCGCGGGGGAGCGCGTCCGTCCGGCCGAGCCCGGTATTCCTCGCGATCGTGGCGGCGACCGCCCTGTGCGGCCTGATCGCGTGGCGGTACGGGGAGAACCCGGCCAAGGAGGCGCGGATCGCGCTGTTCGGGTTCGTGCTCGCGGCGTGGATGCTGTCGCTCTGCGTGCACGAGTTCGGGCACGCCTACACGGCCTTCCGGTCGGGCGACCGCAGCGTCGCCGCCAAGGGCTACCTCACGCTGAACCCGCTGAAGTACTCCGACATCGTGCTGAGCTTCCTCATCCCGGTGGTCTTCATCATGCTCGGCGGGATCGGCCTGCCGGGCGGCGCCGTGTGGATCGACCGGCACGCCATCCGGGGCAGGCTGCGGCACAGCCTGATCTCGGCCGCGGGCCCGCTGTCCAACGTCCTGTTCGCGATCATGCTGGCGGTGCTCTACAAGAACTTCGCCCACCAGGACCACGGCGTGTTCTGGCTGGGCGTGGCGTTCCTGGCGTTCCTCCAGGTCACCGCGGCCGTGCTGAACCTGCTGCCGATCCCCGGCCTGGACGGGTTCGGGATCATCGAGCCGTACCTGCCGCGCGGCTGGGTCGACCGGGTGGCGCCCTACGGGGGCTACGTCTTCCTCATCCTGATCGCCCTGCTCTGGCTGGGCCCGATCAACGAGGGCTTCTTCAACGTCATCTACAACATCACCGACGCGCTGGGCCTGGAGGAGCTCCCGATCCAGTTCGGGTACTCGCTGTTCCAGTTCTGGAACTAG
>NZ_JBIQHY010000151.1:9489-15946 GCF_044508335.1 Actinomadura sp. | reverse complement strand
TGCCCGGAAGATTCGGCTGTGCCCGGAAGATTCGGCCCGGAAGATTCGGCTCGGACGCCCGGCTCGGATGGCTCAGGTGGTCCTGCGGTCGGCGAGGGCGGCCCAGCTCTCGTCCCAGAGGGCCTCGCGGCGGCGGTCGTAGTGGCGGCGCGCGAAGTAGTAGCCGGCCAGGAGGGGCAGGCCCACCAGGGTCACGGCCATGGTGCCGGCGACGGCGGTGGTCGAGATCGTGTCGGCGTGGGTGCGGGGCGCGCGGGCCAGGTCGCCGGAGCCGTCCACCCAGATGCGGCGGGTCGCGCCCGGCTTCACGGACTTGTCCGCGGGGACGACCGCGGTGCGGGCCCTGCCGTCGGAGGGCGTCCAGTACAGCACGGCGTAGGTGTGCCGCACGCCCGCGCCGTCCTCCGACTTGGCCTCCGTGACGCGCGCGTCGACGCGGTGGTTGGCGGCCTGCTGCCGCTCGGCCTCGACGCCGGTCCGGTAGGCGTGGGAGGCGAGCGCGGCGGCGGCCGGCGGCGCGAGTCCAGCGAACAGGACGACGGCGCCGACCCCGACCGCCCACTGGCGGCGGTCGACGCCGCGGCGCAGATCGTTGCGGTCGAAGCCGAACCGGCGGCGTACGCGTCCCAGCCTTTCCATCTCTTTTCTCCTCCTTGTCTGAGACGGTAATGGCTGGGCAAAAGGCCGGGCAGGGCCCGGAGGTCCCGGGTGGGGGGACCTTCGTCCCCTTTTGGTCGATGCGCCGGCGGCGCAGACTGGACCGAGGGAGGCAGTCCTATGAACAGCGAGGAAAGGAAACGGTGGCCGCACGTCCTGTTCGGCTATGACGGGACGCCGGAGAACGACGCGGCGCTGCGCTGGGCTGTCGAGGAGGCCCGGCTCCGGAGGTTCGGGCTGGTGATGTGCCACTGCTGGCACTGGCCCTACCCGGCCGGGCACGCCGACCCGGACATCGAGACGATCATGAAGCGGGCGGGTGAGAACCTGCTCGACGGCGGCGTACGCCGGGCCTACGAGCTGGGGGTGCCGGGCGCGGTCCGCAAGCGGCTGCGGCGCGGCCCCGCCGCCGAGGCGCTGCTGAGCGCCGCCGCCGGGGCCGAGCTGGTGGTGATCGGCGCGCCCGAGCGGCCCGACGAGGGCGGGACGGCGATGGAGCTGTCGGCCCGGTCCCCGCGCCCGGTGATCGCCGCCCGCGCCGGGACGCCGCCGCACCGCGTCGTGGTGGGCGTCGACGGGTCCTCCCGCTGCGCGAGCGCGCTCGGCTTCGCCGCGGAGGAGGCGGCGCTGCGCGGCTGGACCCTGCACGTCGTGCACGGCTGCTGGGAGCCCGGCGCGGTCGTCGAGTCCGAGCTCGCGCTGTTCCACGACCGGGAGCTGCTGGAGAAGACCCGCGCCGCCGAGCTGGACGAGGCCGTGGAGCCGGTGCGCCGCCGCTACCCCGACCTGCGCATCGAGGCGTCGCCGCTGCTGGAGAGGCCCTTCGACGCCCTGCGGGAGGCGGCGGAGAACGCCGGGCTCGTCGTGCTCGGCGACCGCGGCACCGGCCTGGAGCCGCTGGGCGCGACCGCCACCGCGATGCTGCGGCGGGCCTCCTGCACCGTCGCGATCGTGCCGGGACGCAGGTCCCGCGAGGCGAGGACCCTCGCCTCTGACCGTCCCGTCCCCGCCGGGCGAGCCTGGAACGCGGGAAGGGAGCGATGATGACCGATCGACGCGGCGTGGTGGCGGGCTACGACGGATCCGAGCAGAGCGCGGCGGCCGTCCGGTGGGCGGCCGAGGAGGCGCGCCTGCGGGGCGTGCCGCTGACCGTGGTGCACGCCTGGGAGATGTACGCGGGGGTCGGATGGGGCGCGATCCCCGTCGCCGACCTGCGCGCGGTGGCCGAGGAGGTCGCCGCGGAGGGCGCGGAGCACGCCCGCGAGGTCACCGGCGACGTGCACGCCGTCCTCGGCCGCGGCGGGCCGGCGACCGCGCTGATCGAGGCAGCCCGCGACGCCGAGCTGGTCGTCGTCGGGTCGCGCGGGCGCGGCGGCTTCACCGAGCTGGTGCTGGGGTCGACGGGCGTGGAGCTGGCGGCGCACGCCCCGAGCCCGGTCACGGTCGTCCGGGAGCCGCGCGCCGAGGGCCCGGTGGTCGTCGGCGTGGACGGCTCGGCGGCCTCGCTGGAGGCCCTCGGCCTGGCGTTCACCGAGGCCCGGCTGCGCGGCGCGGAACTGTCCGCGATCACCGCCTGGCCGCCCGACGCCGAGCCCGGACCCGTCCCGCTGGTGGACGCCGACGGGCTGCGCGAGTTCGCCGAGGGACGGCTCGCCGGGCTCGTCGAGCCGTGGCGGGAGAAGTACCCGGACGTCGCCGTCCGGACCGAGGTGATCACCGGCCCGCCCCGCCAGGTGCTGCTGACGGCCGCGAAGGACGCCCGGCTCCTCGTCGTCGGGTCCCGCGGGCTCGGCGGGTTCCGCGGCCTGCTGCTCGGCTCGGTCAGCAACGCGCTCCTGCACCACGCGGCCTGCCCGGTCGCCGTCGCGCACGCCCCCCGCGACTAGCCCGGGCCTCCGGACGCGCGGGCGCTCCCGATCCGGACGGGACGCCCGCGCGTCACCGTTCCGCGGCCCGCGCGGGCTGCGGGGCGGGCCGCGCGGCGGCCCGCGCGGGCCGTTCGGCGACGAGCGCCTCGGTCGCGTCCAGGGCCGGGGCCGTCGGCAGGTCGGGGTCGAGGATCAGCTGCAGCAGCAGCCCGTCCAGCATCGCGGTGAACAGCATCGCGGTGCCCTCGCGGCGCTCGGCCGGCCAGTCGGGGGACAGGTGGGCGAGCCGGGCGGCGACGCGGGCCCGGACGGTCCGCGACCAGTCCCTCCGCTCGGCGGCGAGCCGCGGGTCGCGCAGGGCCCGGACCAGCAGCTCGGCGGCCAGCCGCAGGTTGCGCTCGCCCGCGACCATCCGCGGGACGAGCTCGCGCACCGCGCGCAGCGCTGACCCGGCGTCGGGCGCGGCGACCAGCGCGTCCACCACCGGATCGATGATCATCTCGCTGGCCCGCTGCGCGACCGCGACGTGCAGGCCCGGCAGCCCGTTGAAGTAGTGGTGGAGCAGGCCCGGGCGGGTCCGCGCGCGGTCCGTGACGGCCCGCGCGGTGACCGCGGGCCAGCCGCCCTCGGCGAGCAGGTCGAGACCGATGCGCACCAGCTGGTCCCTGCGCGCCCGCCCGCGAGGAGTCGACGCGCCCCTCCCGGCGGCGGGGTCCTCGTGGGTCATGCCGCCAAGCTATCCCAACCCTTGCAGCGTGCAAAGATCGTCGTGCGGAACGGGCTGTCCGCCACATTTGCACTGTGCAAGGATGAGGGCGCCAAGACGATACGCGGTGCCCGCTCGGAGGCGCGAGGTGACCGGAGACGCGGCTTCCGCACTCCCGCTGTCGATCGACATCACGGTGGAGCGGCACTGCATCGTGCTGCGGCTGGGCGGCCACCTCGTCACCGGCAACGTCGCCCGGCTGAACCGCTGGCTCGACCGCATCGGCAGGCTGGAGGGCCGCGTCCTGGTCGCGATGGACCTGGCGGGCGTCGTCGGCTGCGACTCCGTCGGCGTCAGCGCGCTGATCGACGGTGCGGGCCGCATCCGCCGCGCCGGCGGGTTCCTCATCGCCGCGCACTACCCCGACGCCTGCCCGGCGTTCCCCGGCCGGGCCGCCCTGGAGACCCGCCCGACCGTCCAGGACGCCATCGACGTGCTCCGCGACTGGCGCCCGTAGAAGCGGGTAGTGCCCTCGCATGACCGATGCCGTGCTGTTCGACGTCGACGGAACGCTGGTCGACACCAACTACCTGCACGCCGCCACGTGGTGGCAGGCATTCCTGCAGTACGGCCGCACGGTCCCGATGGGGCGGATCCACCGGGCGATCGGCATGGGCTCCGACAAGCTCCTCGACCACCTGCTGCCGGACGGCCGGGACCGCGGCGACGACGACGCGATCCGGTCCGCGCACACCGCCCTGTACGCGCAGTACTGGTCGCGGCTCACGCCCTTCGACGGCGCCGCCGACCTGCTGCGGGCCTGCGCCGCGCGGGGCCGCCGCGTCGTGCTGGCCAGCTCCGCCGCCGTGCCCGAGCTGAACGCGCTGCGCGCCGCGCTGGACGCCGACGACGCGGTGGACGAGGCCACGTCCGCCTCGGAGGTGGGGGAGAGCAAGCCGTCCCCCGACCTGGTGCACCTGGCGCTCGAACGCGCCGGGGTGCCCGCCGGCCGCGCCGTGTTCGTCGGCGACACCCGGTGGGACGTCGAGGCCGCCGAACGCGCCGGGATGCCGTGCGTGTGCGTCCTCACCGGCGGCTGGAGCCGGGACGAGCTGCTGAAGGCGGGCGCGGCGGCCGTGTACGACGGCCCCCGCGCCCTCCTCGACGATCTCGACGCGAGCCCCCTCGCCTGAGGCCCGCCCCGGCACCGGGCCGGGCCGGGGTCAGGACTCCGGGGTCAGGACTCGGCGCGCTCGCGCTCGGCGCGCAGCTGCAGCGCCACGTCGATGATCATGTCCTCCTGGCCGCCCACGTAGCCGGCCTCGCCGACCTTCTGCAGGATCTCGTAGGCCGGGACGTCGTACCGCTCGGCGGCCCGCTCGGCGTGCAGCAGGAAGCTGGAGTACACGCCCGCGTAGCCCTGCGTGATCGCGCCGCGGTCGGCGAACGGCAGCCGGTGCAGGAACGGCTTCACCACGTCGTCGGCGGCGGCCATCACGCCCTGCACGTCCACACCGGTCGGGACGCCGAGCCGCTCGAACGTCGGCACCAGCACCTCGGTGGGGGAGTTGCCCGCCCCCGCGCCGAGCGCGCACAGCGCCCCGTCGATCTGCAGCGCGCCGTTCTGCTGCGCCAGCACCGAGTTCGCGACGCCCAGCGACAGGTTCTGGTGGCCGTGGAAGCCGACCTGCGCCTCGTGCCCGATCTCCTTGACGAGCGCGCTGATCCGCTCCTGCGCCTCGGTGAGGACGAGGGCGCCCGCCGAGTCGACGACGTACACGCACTGCGCGCCGCCGTCCACCATGATCCGGGCCTGCTTCGCCAGGACGTCCGGCGGCACCCGGTGCGCCATCATCAGGAACCCGACGGTCTCCATGCCGAGGTCGCGGGCGGCGGCGAAGTGCTGCAGCGACACGTCCGCCTCGGTGCAGTGCGTCGCGATGCGGGCGACGGACGCGCCCGCGTCGTGCGCCAGCTTCAGGTCCTCGACGGTCCCGACGCCCGGCAGCATCAGCACCGCGATCTTCGCGCGGACCGCCTCGTCCACGGCCGCGGCGACGAGCTTGACGTCGTCCTCCAGCGAGAAGCCGTAGTTGAACGACGAGCCGCCCAGACCGTCGCCGTGCGTGACCTCGATGACCTCGACGCCGGCGGCGTCCAGCCCGTGCACGACGCCGCGGACCTGCTCCTCGGTGAAGCGGTGCGCCATCGCGTGGCTGCCGTCCCGCAGCGTCGAGTCGGTGATCCGGATCTTCGCCGGGGTCTCCTGCGCGGTCTCCTGCGCGGGGCTCATGATGCCACCTTCCTGCGCGCCAGCTGCTCGCCCACCCGGGCGGCCGCCGCGGTCATGATGTCGAGGTTGCCGGCCCACGGCGGCAGGTAGTCGCCGTTCCCGCGGACCTCCAGGAACACCGCGACCCGGGCCATCCCGTTCCAGATGTCGCGGGGCCCGTCGAACTGCGGCTCGGCGCGCAGCGTGTAGCCGGGCACGTAGACGGCGACCTCGGCCACCATCTTCTCGATCGACTCCTGGATGGCCTTGGTGTCGGCGTCCGACGGGATCGCGCAGAACACCGTGTCCCGCATGATCATCGGCGGGTCGACCGGGTTCAGGATGATGATCGCCTTGCCCCGCCCGGCGCCGCCGACCGACTCGATCGCGCGGGCCGTGGTCTGCGTGAACTCGTCGATGTTGGCGCGGGTGCCGGGGCCGGCCGAGCGGGACGCGATCGACGCGACGATCTCCGCGTACGGGACCGGGACGACCGACGACACCGCGTGCACGATCGGGATCGTCGCCTGCCCGCCGCAGGTGATCATGTTGAGGTTCGGCGCGTCCGACAGCGTGTCCAGGTTCACCGGCGGGCACACGAGCGGGCCCGCCGCGGCCGGCGTCAGGTCGATCGCGGTGATCCCGGCCTCCTCGTAGCGGGGCGCGTTCGCCAGGTGCGCCTTCGCCGAGGTCGCCTCGAACACGATGTCGGGCAGCTCCGGCTGCTTCAGCAGCCAGTCCACGCCCTCCGCCGACGCCGGGACGCCGAGCTCGCGGGCGCGCTCCAGCCCGTCCGACTCCGGGATCACCCCGATCATCGAGTGGACGTCGATCAGCTCGCTGCGCATCAGCTTGACCAGCAGGTCGGTGCCGATGTTGCCCGGCCCGACGATGGCCGCCGTCAACTTGCTCATGCCTGCTCCACCCCCCGGTTCGCTTCGCTCGTGTGTGCTG
>NZ_JBIQHY010000151.1:0-9389 GCF_044508335.1 Actinomadura sp. | reverse complement strand
TCGCTTCGCTCATGTTGGCTCCTCTCCGAACCGGGCGGTCACCGAACCGATCCCGGCGAACGTCGCCGTCAGGGTCTCGCCGGGCGCGACCGGCACCGCCGCGGTGATGGAGCCGGGCAGCACCACGTGCCCCGCCTCCAGCGCCACGCCGCGCTCGCCGAGCACGTTGGCCAGCCAGACCAGCGCGTTGATCGGCGAGCCCAGCACCGCGCCGCCCGCGCCGGTGTCGATCAGGTCGCCGTCGCGGCGCAGCAGGCAGCCCATCAGCGACAGGTCCTGGTCGTCCAGCCGGACGGGGCGGGTGCCGAGCACGACGCCGCCGCTGGAGGCGTTGTCGGCGATCGTGTCCGGCAGGGTGATCTTCCAGTCCGCGATGCGGGAGTCGATGACCTCCAGCGCCGGCAGCACGTACTCCACGGCGGCGACGGCGTCCGCCGCGGTCGCGCCGGGCCCGGCGAGCGGGCGGCCGAGCACGAACGCGATCTCCGGCTCGACGCGGGGCTGCAGGAACCGGCCCGTGTCGATCGGCGCGCTCTCCGGCAGGAACATCGTGTCCAGCAGGACGCCGAAGTCGGGCTGGTCCACGCCCATCTGGCGCTGCATCGCGGCCGAGGTCAGCCCGACCTTGTGGCCCTTCAGCCGGGCCCCCGCCGCGGTCCACGCCTCCACCTGGGCGAGCTGGACCGCGTAGGCGTCGGCCACCGACATGTCCGGATGGTCCTTGGTCAGCGGCGAGATGGGAGTGCGGGCGGCGTACGCGTCGAGCAGCGCCGCCGCCGCCTTCTCCACGGATCCCCGGTCCATTGGGCCGTCCTTTCGTTCGTCTGCCGTGGCCGAGCCTCCCCCGTCCCGGACGCGGCGGGCAACGCGCGCGTCCCGCGTGGTGGGACACTTCTTCTACAGTGGCGCCATGCCGCCGGACGACACCTACCTGCGCCGCGCCGTCGCGGTGCTGACCGCGTTCCGGGCGGACGACGACGGCCTCGGCGCCGCCGAGCTGGCCCGCCGCAGCGGCCTGCCCAAGTCCACCGCCCACCGGATCGCGCTCGACCTCGCCGAGGCGGGCCTCCTGGAGCGGGACGGCGCGCGGGTCCGCCTGGGTCTGAAGCTGTTCGAGATCGGCCAGCGGGTACCGCGCCAGCGCGTGCTCCGCGACGCGGCCGTCCCCTACATGTCGGACCTGCGGGAGGCGACCCGGCAGACCGTCCACCTCGCGGTGCTGGAGGGCACCGAGGTCGTCTACGTGGAGATCCTCGGCTCGTCGGGCGGCCCGCGGCTGCCGTCGCAGGTCGGCGGGCGGCTGCCCGCGCACGTGACCGGGGTGGGCAAGGCGATCCTGGCGTTCTCCCCGCCGGAGGCGGTCCGGGCGGTCATGGACGCGGGGCTGGTCAAGCGGAGCGAACGCAGCGTCGCCGCCCCGGGCCTGCTGGCGAAGGAGCTGGAGCGGATCCGCCGCGAGGGCGTCGCCTACGACCGGGAGGAGTCCGGCGCCGGGATCGTGTGCGCGGCCAGCCCCGTCCTCGGCCCGGACGGCCTGGCGCTGGGCGCCCTGTCGGTCTCGGGCTGGGCGTCGAAGATGCGCCTCGCCGCCGTCGCCCCGGCCGTCCACACGGCCGCGCTGACCCTGTCCCGCACCCTCCAGCGCTAGCGCGGCCGGTCCGGGAGGTGGCGGGCCAGGAGCTGGGCGAGGTGCTCGCCCTCGCGGTCCGCCAGTTCGCGGAGCTGGGTGCGGCAGCTGAAGCCGTCCGCCAGGACGACCTCGTCCTCGCGCGTCTTCCGGACGGCCGGGAGCAGCCGCGTCTCGGCGACCGCCACGGACACGTCGTGGTGGCCCCTCTCGACGCCGAAGTTGCCCGCGAGACCGCAGCAGCCGCCGAGCCGGCCGACGTCCGCGCCCGCCTTCTCCAGCAGGGCCGCGTCCTTCGTCCAGCCCATGACGGCGTGGTGGTGGCAGTGCGGCTGCGCGACGCCGGACACGCCGGACAGGTCGGGCGGCGTCCAGTCCTCGGTCTCGGCGAGCAGCTCGGCGAGCGTGCGGGTCGCGGCGGCCACCTCCCGCGCCGCGGCGGCGTCCACGCCGCGCAGCAGCTCCTCCGCGTCCGACCGCAGGACGCCGGTGCAGGACGGCTCCATGCCCACGACCTTCGCGCCGCGCCGCACGTGGGGCAGCAGCGCCCGCACCGTCCGGCGGGCCTGCGCGCGGGCCCCGTCCAGCTGGCCGGTCGAGATCCACGTGATGCCGCAGCACACCGGGTTCTCGGTGACCGTCACGCGGTAGCCGGCGTGCTCCAGCACCCTCACGGTCGCCTCGCCGACCTCGGGCGAGAACGCGTCGGTGAAGGTGTCCACGAACAGGACGACGTCGCCGTTGCGCCCCTCGGGGCTGCGGTGCGACGCGAACCGCCGCCGGAAGGTCACGGGCGCGAACGCGGGCAGCGTCCGCCGCCGGTCGATCCCGGCGCCCCACGCGACCAGCGGCTTCAGGGCGCGCGACCGCATCACCGCGTTCACCGCCCTGATCGACGCGGGCGCCTTCGCCGCGAGGCGCGTCCAGCGGGGGAGCCACCCCAGCGCGTAGTGCGCGCGCGGCCGGATCCGCCCCCGGTACCGCTGGTGCAGCGCCTCGGCCTTGTAGGAGGCCATGTCGACCCCGGTCGGGCAGTCGGACGCGCAGCCCTTGCAGGAGAGGCACAGGTCGAGGACGTCGTGCAGCGCGTCGGACTTCCAGCCGTCCGGCCCCAGCTTCCCGCTGACGACCTCCTGGAGGACGCGCGCCCGCCCCCGCGTGGAGTCCTTCTCCTCGCGGGTGGCGAGGTAGGACGGGCACATCACGCCGCCCGCCGCCGTGTTGTCGGCGCGGCACTTGCCCACGCCCGTGCACCGGTGCACGGCCCGCGACAGGTCGCCGCGGTCGTCCCGGTAGGCGAGACCGAGCCCGCGGTTCAGCGGGACGAGCTGTACCGCGCGGAGGTCGTCGTCCACGGGCGCGGGACGCACGATCACCCCCGGGTTCAGGACGTCCTCGGGGTCGAACACGTCCTTGACGGCCGCGCACAGTGCCAGCGCCTCGCGCGAGTACATGTGCGGCAGCAGCTCGCTGCGCGCCCGCCCGTCGCCGTGCTCGCCGGACATGGTGCCGCCGTGCCGCGCCGCGAGCGCCGCCGCGTCGTTCAGGAAGTCGCGGAAGACCGCCCTGCCCTTCGCCCGCCCGAACGGGAAGTCGATCCGGACGTGGATGCACCCGTCGCCGAAGTGCCCGTACGGGACGCCGAACAGCCGGTACTCGCCCAGCAGCGCCTCGAACTCCCTCAAGTAGGCGCCGAGCCGTTCAGGCGGGACGGCCGCGTCCTCCCACCCCGCATGCGCCTGCTCACCGCCGGGCGTCCGCGCGACGAGCCCGGACCCGTCTTCCCGAATGCGCCACAGCGCGTCGGCGAGCGCCATGTCCTCCACGACCATGGAGTCGACGCACCCGGACTCACCGGCGACCTTCCGCGCGGCGTCCCGCAGCGCCCCGATCTCCGCCCCCGCGAGCTCCACCAGCAGCCACCCGGAACCCTCCGGCAACGGCGGCACCGCGTCCGGGCCCCGCCGCTCCCGCACCACCCCGGTGATCCGGGAGTCGAGCCCCTCGCACGCCACCGGCCCGTGCGGCAGGATCGCCGGCACCGCGTCGGCGGCCTCGGCCATCGACCCGTACCCGAGCACGACCAGCACCCGGCACGCGGGCTCCCGCACCATCCGCACCCGCGCGGCCAGCGTCAGCGCGAGCGTCCCCTCGCTGCCCACCAGCGCCCGCGCGACGTCGAACCCCTTCTCCGGCAGCAGGTGCTCCAGCGAGTAGCCGGACACCTGCCGCCCGAACCGCCCGAACTCCGTCCGGATCAGCGCCAGGTTCTCGCCCACCAGGCCCTTCAACCGGTCGAGCAGCGCGCTGTCCGCGGCCGCCCCGGGCACGTCGCCGAGCCTCAGCCGCTCACCGGACCCGGTGACCACGTCGAGCCCGAGCACGTTGTCGCTGGTGCGCCCGTATCCCAGCGCCCGCGACCCGCACGCGTTGTTGCCGATCATCCCGCCCAGCGTGGCCCGCGTCCGGGTGGACGGATCGGGCCCGAACCGCAGGCCGTGCTCCGCCGCCGCCCGGTGCAGCCGCGCCTGCACGATCCCCGGCTCGACCAGCGCCGTCCCCGCGTCCGGGTCGATCTCCAGCACGCGGTTCAGGTGCCGGCTGACGTCCACCACGACGCCCGGCCCCACCGCGTTCCCCGCGATGGACGTCCCGCCGCCCCGCATCGTCAGCGGCACCCCGGCGTCCCGGCACACCCCCAGCACGACCGGGAGCTCCGCGGCCTCCCGGGGCGTCACCACGACCGCGGGCGGAACCCGGTAGAGCGACGCGTCGGACGAGTACATGGCCCGCGCCAGCGCCGAGTCGTCCACCCCTCCGACCCCGGCCCGCCGCAGCGCCTCCGCCACCTCGCGATGCTCGCCCACCGAACCTCCGTCCCCAGCCGAACCCCCTGGAAGCCACGTTAGTACCGCCCGGGCGGCGCGCGGTGCGGGCCAGTGGCGTCGGTCACCAGGACGTTCGTCGGGACGAAGGTCCCTTCTGGGGGTTCTGCGCATCCGAAAGGGTGTGAAGCAGCGGGTGACGATCATGGTTATCCCGCACGGGGTTGGGGAACGCCCAACGGCACTGCGCTGGGAGCAACGGGAATGGTGCGGCAGGTGACTGAAGCTCGGCAGGAGACCGGGCCCGGGCCGGCGGGGACCGGCCGGGCCGCTGGAAGCGGACGGCCGTGGGTCATGCTGGCGATGGCCACTCTCGGGTTCGCGGTGAACTTCTGGGCGTGGGCGCTGCTGAGCCCACTCGCCCCGGGGCTCAAGGAGACACTGAGGCTGACCTCGTTCGAGCAGGCGCTGCTCGTGGCCGTGCCGGTGATCGTGGGGTCGCTCGGCCGCATCCCGGTGGGGGCGCTGACCGACCGGTTCGGCGGGCGGGTGATGTTCCCCGCCGTGTCGGTGATCACGATCGTGCCCGTCCTGTACCTGGGGGTCGCCGGGCACTCGTCGCTGCCCGCGCTGCTGGTCGGCGGCTTCTTCCTGGGCATCGCCGGGACGGCGTTCGCGATCGGGGTGCCGTTCGTCAACGCGTGGTTCCCGCCGGAGCGGCGCGGCCTCGCGATCGGGATCTTCGGCGCGGGCATGGGCGGCACCGCCGTCACCGCGCTGACCACCGTCAAGGAAGCCGACAGGTGGGGGACGCAGACCCCGTTCGTGGTGATGGCCGTCATGCTCGCGGTGTACGCGGTCGCGGCGTGGTTCGTGCTGCGGGAGGCGCCGGGGCGCACCGCTCCGGCCGAGCCGCTCGCCCGGCGGCTGGCGGCGACCGCGCGGCTGAGCGTCACCTGGGAGATGTCCGCGCTGTACGCGGTGGCGTTCGGCGGCTACGTCGCGTTCTCGGTGTACCTCCCCACGTACCTGAAGGCGGAGTACGGGCTGACTCAGGCCGACGCCGCGAACCGGATGGCCGGGTTCGTGCTGCTCGCCGTCCTGATGCGGCCGGTCGGCGGGTGGCTGTCGGACCGGCTCGGCGCGGTGCGGGTGATGACGGCGTCCCTGGCGGTGACGGTGGCGGGCGCGTTCCTCCAGTCGTTCGCACCGCCGCTGATGCCCTGGGGGACGATCGCGTTCCTGACCATGGCGGCGGCGCTCGGCGCCGGCAGCGGTGCGACGTTCGCGCTGGTCGCGCGGCTGGCGCCGGCGAACAAGGTCGGCGCGGTCACCGGCGTCGTGGGCGCCGCGGGCGGCCTCGGCGGGTTCGTCCCGCCGCTGCTGATGGGCGCCCTGTGGGGCCGCCTCGGCGAGTACCGGATCGGCCTGCTGCTGCTCTCGATCGTCGCGGCGGCGGCCGCGGTGTTCACCGCGACGACCGTCCGGCGCGCTGTGGCGGCGCGCCGGGCCGACTGAAACGCTTCTTCCTGCGAACCGTCGGCAGGATGATGCGCATGGGGCGCGATTCGTCCCAGGATGATGCGGAAGAAGGGGATCCGAGTTGAGTTCGACCACCGGCCGGCCAGGAATGGACGGCCCGCTGGAAGACGCGCTGGTGGGCACGCGCAGGTACTTCACCCGCGCCCGCGTCTCGCCGGACCTGCGGACGATGACCAAGAAGGGCGGCCGGGAGGCGGACGCCTTCTACCGGGACCGCTGGTCGCACGACAAGGTGGTGCGCTCCACCCACGGGGTGAACTGCACCGGGTCGTGCTCGTGGAAGGTGTACGTCAAGGACGGCATCATCACCTGGGAGGCGCAGCAGACCGACTACCCGTCGGTCGGCCCCGACCGCCCCGAGTACGAGCCGCGCGGCTGCCCGCGCGGCGCGTCGTTCTCCTGGTACACCTACTCGCCGACGCGGGTGCGCTACCCGTACGTGCGCGGCGTCCTGCTGGAGATGTACCGCGAGGCCAGGGCCCGCACGGGCGACCCGGTCGAGGCGTGGCGGGAGATCGTCTCCGACCCGGAGAAGGCCCGCGCCTACAAGGACGCCCGCGGGCGCGGCGGCCTGGTGCGGGCGACGTGGGACGAGGCGACCGAGATGATCGCCGCCGCGCACGTCCACACCATCAAGGAGTTCGGCCCCGACCGGGTCGCCGGGTTCTCCCCGATCCCCGCGATGTCGATGGTGTCGCACGCGTCCGGCGCCCGGTTCGTGTCGCTGCTCGGCGGGACGATGCTGTCGTTCTACGACTGGTACGCCGACCTGCCGGTGGCGTCCCCGCAGGTGTTCGGCGACCAGACCGACGTCCCCGAGTCGGGCGACTGGTGGGACGCCGGCTACCTCATCATGTGGGGCTCGAACCTGCCGGTGACCCGCACCCCCGACGCGCACTGGATGACCGAGGCCCGCTACCGGGGCCAGAAGGTCGTCGCGGTGTCCCCGGACTACGCCGACAACGTCAAGTTCGCCGACGAGTGGCTCGCCGCCCAGCCCGGCACCGACGGCGCCCTGGCGATGGCCATGGGCCACGTCATCCTCAAGGAGTTCTTCGTCGACCGGCAGGTCCCGTACTTCACCGACTACGTGAAGCGCTACAGCGACCTGCCGTTCCTGGTGCGGCTCGAGGAGCGCGACGGCGGGTACGTCCCGGGCAAGTTCCTCACCGCCGCCGACCTCCCGGGCGCCGAGGCGCAGTCCGAGAACGCCGCGTTCAAGACCGTGGTCCTGGACGCGAACACCGGTCACCCGCTCGTCCCGAACGGGTCGCTCGGGTTCCGCTACGGCGAGGCCGGCGAGGGCAAGTGGAACCTGGACCTGGGCGGCGCCGACCCGATGCTGTCGGTCGAGGGCGGCGACGCAGTCGAGGTCGAGCTGGCCCGCTTCGACGGCGTCGACGGCGCGCCGGGAACGCTCCGGCGCGGCGTGCCGGTCCGCACCGTCGGCGGCCACCTGGTCACGACCGTGTACGACCTGCTGCTCGCCCAGTACGGCGTCGGGCGCGACGGGCTGCCGGGCTCCTGGCCGACCGGGTACGACGACGCGTCCGAGCCGGGCACCCCCGCCTGGCAGGAGACGTTCACCGGGGTTCCGGCGCAGGCCGCCGAGCGGATCGGCCGCGAGTACGCCCGGAACGCCGAGGAGACCCGCGGCCGCTCGATGATCATCATGGGCGCGGGCACCAACCACTGGTTCCACTCCGACACCATCTACCGGACGTTCCTCGCGCTGACCACGCTGACCGGCGGGCAGGGCGTGAACGGCGGCGGCTGGGCGCACTACGTCGGGCAGGAGAAGTGCCGCCCCGTCACCGGATGGGCGCAGCTGGCGTTCGGGCTGGACTGGTCCCGCCCGCCCCGGCAGATGATCGGCACCGCGTTCTGGTACCTGCACACCGACCAGTTCCGCTACGACCACTTCGACGCCGGCGCGCTGTCCGCGGCGACCGGCGGCGGCGCGTTCGCCGGCCGCTCCACCGCCGACGTGATCGCGCAGGCGGCGCGGCTCGGCTGGATGCCGTCCTACCCGACGTTCGACCGCAACCCGCTGGCCCTCGCCGACGAGGCGGAGGCCGCCGGGAAGCAGCCCGGCGAGTACGTCGTCGAGGAGCTGAAGGCCGGCCGGCTCAAGTTCGCCTGCCAGGACCCCGACGCGCCGGAGAACTTCCCCCGCGTCCTGACGGTCTGGCGGTCCAACCTGCTCGGGTCGTCCGCGAAGGGCAACGAGTACTTCCTGCGGCACCTGCTCGGCGCCGCCGACGCCGTCCGCGCGGAGGAGGCGCCGCCGGACGTCCGGCCGGAGGAGGTCGTCTGGCGGGACGAGGCCCCGGCCGGCAAGCTCGACCTGCTGCTGTCGCTGGACTTCCGGATGACCAGCACCACCGTCTACTCCGACATCGTGCTGCCGGCGGCGACCTGGTACGAGAAGCACGACCTCAACACGACCGACATGCACCCGTTCGTGCACTCGTTCAACCCGGCGATCGGGCCGCCGTGGCAGACCCGCAGCGACTGGCGGGCCTTCCAGGACATCGCGACCGCGTTCAGCCGGCTCGTCGAGGGGCACCTCGGCGTCCGCAAGGACATCGTGGCCGTGCCGCTCCTGCACGACACCCCCGACGAGATGGCCACCCCGCACGGGCGCGTCCTCGACTGGGCGAAGGGCGAGTGCGAGCCCGTCCCCGGCGTGACGATGCCGAAGCTCGTCGCGGTCGAGCGCGACTACCCGGCGGTCGCGGCGAAGATGACCGCGCTCGGCCCGCTCGCCGAGCGGCTCGGCGCCACCACCAAGGGCGTCACGTTCGACGTGGAGCGCGAGGTCGAGTACCTCAAGCGGAAGAACGGCGTCGTGCGCGGCGGGCCCGCCGACGGACGCCCGTCGCTGAAGCGGGACGTGCACGCCTGCGAGATGATCCTCGCGTTCTCCGGCACGACGAACGGGCACCTGGCCACCCAGGGCTTCCGGGCGGTGGAGCGCCGCACCGGGCGCGAGCTCGCCGACCTCGCCGCCGAGCACGAGGGCAAGCAGATCACGTTCGCCGACACCCAGGCCCGGCCGGTGCCGGTCATCACGTCCCCCGAATGGTCGGGGTCGGAGAGCGGCGGCCGCCGCTACTCGCCGTTCACCATCAACGTCGAGCGGCTGAAGCCCTGGCACACCCTCACCGGGCGCCAGCACTTCTACCTCGACCACGACTGGATGGCCGAGCTGGGCGAGCAGCTGCCGACCTTCCGGCCGCCGCTCAACATGTCCGCCCTGTTCGGCGAGCCCGAACTGGGCGAGACGGGCGAGCTGGGGCTGACCCTCCGGTACCTCACCCCGCACAACAAGTGGTCGATCCACTCCGAGTACCAGGACAACCTGTTCATGCTGTCGCTGTCGCGCGGCGGCC
>NZ_JBIQHY010000031.1:0-60826 GCF_044508335.1 Actinomadura sp. | reverse complement strand
GGTCATCACACCCCGCGAGGTGTTCCAGCACCAGACCGTCGAGGAACTGGCCGCGGCCGCCAGGCCGGTCGGCGAGGGCGAGCGGGTCGAGGCCGAGGCGCCCGGCGCCGGGGTCGGCCGCGTCCCCGCCACCCCGATCATGCGCTGGTTCCAGGAACTGCGCGGCCCCGTCGCCGGCTACAGCCAGCGGATGCTGCTCCAGGTGCCGCCGGACGTCGGCGCCGGCCGGCTGACCCGTGCGCTCCAGACCGTTCTCGACCACCATGACATGCTCCGCCTCCGCGTGCGGGACGGGGAGTTCGAGGTCGCCGAGCCCGGCACGGTCGACGCCGGCCCCCTCGTCCGCCGCGTGGACGTCGCGGGCCTCGGCGCGGCGGAACTCCGACGCGTCCTCGCGGAGGAGGCGGAGGCCGCGCGCGGCCGCCTCGACCCGGCCGCCGGGACGATGGCGCAGCTCGTCTGGTTCGACGCCGGACCCGCCGCCTCCGGACGACTCCTCCTCACCCTCCACCACCTCGCCGTGGACGGCGTGACCTGGCGGATCATCCTTCCCGACCTGGTCACCGCCTGGGCCGGGGGAGACCTCGACCCCGTCCCGACGTCGTTCCGCCGCTGGGCGCAGCGCCTCACCGCCGAGGCGTCCGACCCGGCCCGCACCGCCGAGCTGCCGCTGTGGGAGGACGTCCTCGCCACCCCCGACCCCGTCCTCGGCGCCCGCCCCCTCGACCCCGCCGCGGACACGTTCGCGACGGCGCGGCACCTCACCCTCGACCTGCCCGCCGACGTGACCGAGCCCCTCCTCACCGAGGTCCCGGCCGCGTTCCACGGGCGCGTCAACGACGTCCTGCTCACCGGCCTCGCCCTCGCCGTCGCCGAATGGCGGCGCGACCGGGGCACCTGCGACGAGACGGCCGTCCTCATCGACCTCGAAGGGCACGGCCGCGAGGAGATCGTCCCCGGCGTCGACCTGTCCCGCACCGCCGGCTGGTTCACCTCCATCTACCCGGTGCGGCTGGACGCCGGCTGGGTCGAGCCCGCCGACGTGCGCGAGGGCGGGCAGGCGGCCGGCACCGCGCTCAAGCGGGTCAAGGAGCAGCTCCGCGAGATCCCCGACAACGGCATCGGGTACGGCCTGCTCCGCTACCTCAACCCCGCCGCGGGCGCGGGCCTCGCCGCCCGCCGCCCGCAGATCGCGTTCAACTACCTCGGCCGCTCCGCCGCGCCCGAGGCCACCGACTGGGGACCGGCCGACCAGGCGGACAGCGACGCCCTCGGCGCCGGCCAGGACGGCGCGCTCGGCCTCGTCCACGCCATCGAGGTCAACGCGCACACCCGCGACCTGCCCGGCGGGCCGGAGCTGTCCGCGACGTGGACGTGGGCCGGGAACCTGTTCGACGCCGCCGCCGTCGAGGACCTCGCCGGCCGCTGGTACGCGGCGCTGCGCGGCCTCGTCGCGCACGTCGTCGACGGCGCCGCCGACGGGCCCGTCGGCGGGTTCACGCCGTCCGACCTGTCCCTGGTGGACGTCAGCCAGGACGAGATCGACGAGCTCGCCGCCGAGCTCGACGGTGAATGGGAGCTGGATTGAGCAAGTCGCAGCTTGAGGACATCCTCCCCCTGTCCCCGTTGCAGCAGGGGCTGTTCTTCCACGCCCTCTACGACTCGGGCCGCGACGTCTACACCGCGCAGATCGTGTTCGACCTGCGCGGCCCCCTCGACGTGGACGCGCTCAAGGCCGCCGCCGCGACGCTCCTGCGCCGCCACGCGAACCTGCGGGCCGGGTTCCGGCAGCGCAAGGAGGGCTCGCCGGTCCAGGTCGTCCACCGCACCGTCCGGCTGCCGTGGCGGGACGAGGACCTGTCCGCCCTCCCGGACGCCGAACGCGAGGCCGGGGCCCGCGAGCTGGCCGCCGCCGAACGCGCCCGGCCGTTCGACATGGCGAAGCCGCCGCTGCTGCGCTTCCTGCTCATCAAGCTGGCGGACGGCCTGCATCGCATGGTGTTCACCAACCACCACATCCTGCTGGACGGCTGGTCCACGCCCGTCCTGCAGACCGAGCTGTTCGCGCTGTACCTGGCCAAGGGCGACGACACCGGGATGCCGCGCGTCGCCCCCTACAAGAACTACCTGGCGTGGCTCGCCCAGCAGGACCGCGCCGCCGCCGAGGAGGCGTGGCGCCGCTCCCTCGACGGCGTCCACGAGCCCACCCTCGTCGCCCCGGGCGCCGCCGAGCCGGGCGCCGGCGCCCCCGGGCGCGTCCGGACGACCCTCACCGAGGAGCTCACCTCCGCGCTCGGCGCGCGGGCCCGCGCCCAGGGCGTCACCCTCAACACCGTCCTCCAGCTCGCGTGGGGGACGCTGCTGAGCCGCCTCACCGGCTCCACCGACGTGGTGTTCGGCGCCGCCGTGTCGGGCCGCCCGCCCGAACTGCCCGGCGTCGAGCAGATGATCGGCCTGTTCATCAACACGCTGCCGATCCGCGTCCGCGTCCGCCCGTCCGACACCGTCGCCGGGGCCCTCACCCGGCTCCAGGACGAGCAGGCCGCGCTGATGCCGCACCACCACCTCGGCCTGTCCGACATCCAGCGCCTCACCGGGACCGGGACGCTGTTCGACACGATGACCGTCCTGGAGAACTACCCGTTCGACCCGGACGCCGCCGGCACCGCCCTCGGCGGCCTCACCCTCCACGACGTCGACGGCTACGACGCCTCCCACTACCCGCTGACCTTCGCCGCCGTCCCCGGCCGCGGCCTGTCGCTGCGCATCGACCACCGCACCGACCTGTTCTCCGCGGACGACGCGCAGCGCCTGATGCGCCGCCTCACCCGCATCCTCGACGCGATCGCCTACCGCCCCGACCTCCCGCTCGGCCGCATCGCCGTCCTCGACGACGACGAGCGCGACGCCGTCCTCGGCGGCTGGCAGGGCCCGCGCACCGGCCGCCGCCCCGGCACCCTCACCGGCCGCTTCGCCGAGCAGCTCGCGCGGACGCCCGGCGCCGTCGCGGTCCGCGCCGCGGGGGAGCCGCTCACCTACGCCGAGCTGGACGCGCGGGCGAACCGGCTGGCGCACCGCCTCGCCGGGCTCGGCGTCGGCCGCGACACCCCCGTCGCGGTGCTGCTCGAAAGGTCCGCCGACGTCGTCGTGGTCTCGCTGGCGGTCCTCAAGGCGGGCGGGGCCTACGCGCCGATCCACCACGGCTACCCGCCCGAGCGGACGGCGTGGGCGGTCGCCGAGGTCGACGCGCCCGTCCTGGTGGTCAACACGCCGATGCGGGAGCGCGTCGCCGGCCTCGACACGTCCGCGCACGTCATCGTCGTGGACGACGACCCGGAGACCGACGCGCAGCCGGACACCGACCCGGGCGTCCCATGCCACCCCGAGCAGCTCGCCTGCGTGCTGTTCACCTCCGGGTCGACCGGCGTGCCCAAGGGCGTCATGCTGCGGCACCGCGACGCGCTCGACCTCGCCACCGACGGCAGGCTCGCGGGCGGAGCGCACGACCGGGTCCTCGTCCACTCGCCGCACGCGTTCGACGCGTCCATCTACGAGATCTGGACGCCGCTGCTGCACGGCGGCACCGCCGTCGTCGCGCCGCCCGGCCACCTGAACGGCGAGGCCCTCGAAGAGATCATCGCCGCCGAGGACCTCACCGGCCTGTTCCTCACCACCACGCTGTTCAACCTGGTCGCGGACGAGCGGCCGCACGCCTTCGCGCGGCTCCGCGAGGTGCTGACCGGCGGGGAGGCCGGGTCGCCGGCCGCGATCCGCAAGGTGCTCGCCGCCTGCCCCGGCACCGAGGTCGGCAACGTGTACGGGCCGACCGAGGCCACCACCTACACCACCATCGCCGGGCAGCGGGCGCCGCTCGCCGACCCGGCCGAGACGTCCGCCGTGCTGGGCCGCCCCATCGACGACATGCGCGTCTACGTGCTGGACCAGGGGCTGCGGCCCGTCCCGCCCGGCGTGGTCGGCGAGGCCTACATCGCGGGCGCCGGGCTCGGCCGCGGCTACCTGCGCCGCCCGTCGCTCACCGCCGAGCGCTACGTCGCCGACCCGTTCGGCGCGCCCGGCGACCGCATGTACCGGACGGGCGACCTCGTCCGGTGGCGGCCGGGCGGCACCCTCGAATACGTCGGCCGCGCCGACTTCCAGGTCAAGGTCCGCGGGTTCCGGATCGAGCCGGGCGAGATCGAGGCCGCCGTCGCCGCGCACCCGGCCGTGCAGAACGTCGCCGTCGTCGCCCGCGAGGACGCACCCGGCGTCAAGACCCTCGTCGCCTACGTCATCGCCGCGTCGATCGACGGGCTCCGCGAGTTCGTCGAGGACCGGCTGCCCGAGTACATGGTGCCCGCCGCGTTCGTCCGGCTCGACACCTTCCCCGTCGGCCCGAACGGCAAGCTCGACCGGCGCGCCCTCCCCGCCCCCGACTACGGCGAGGCCGCCGCCGGGCGCGACCCGCGCACCCCCGAGGAGGAGCTGCTCTGCGGGATCGTCGCGGACGTCCTCGGCCTCGACCGGGTCGGCGCCGACGTCAGCTTCTTCGACCTCGGCGGCGACAGCATCGCCGCGCTGAAGCTCGTCACCCGCGCCCGGCGGGCGGGCATCGAGCTCACCCCCCGCGACGTGTTCACCCACCAGACCGTCGAGGCGCTGGCCAGGGCCGGCGACCCCGAGGACCGGCTCGGCTTCGAGGTGCTGCTGCCCATCCGCACCACCGGCACCCGGCCGCCGGTGTTCTTCGTCCACCCCGCCGGCGGGCTGTCCTGGGGGTACCTGCAGTTCCAGCGGTACCTCGGCCCCGACCAGCCGATCTACGGGCTGCAGGCCCGCGCGTTCACCCAGCCGGAGCTGCCCGGGTCGGTGGAGGAGATGGCGGCGGACTACCTGGAGCAGATCCGGGCCGTCCGGCCGTCCGGCCCCTACCACCTCGTAGGCTGGTCGCTCGGCGGGCTCGTCGCCTACGAGATGGCCGTCCGGCTCCAGGAGGCCGGCGAGCGCGTCGGCCTGCTCGCGCTCATCGACGCCTACCACGGCCAGGACCTCGAATCGGAGCGGCGCGAGGTGCTCCCCGAGCTGCTGGAGGCCATCGGCATCGACGCGAAGATGGTCGCCGAGGACGGCAACCCCGACATGGCGCAGATCATGGCGGTGCTCGCCGAACGCGACGACGCCCTCGCCACCCTCGGCGAGGACGACCTCGTCAACGTCTACCGCAACTACGAGAACGGGCTGCGCCAGGCGGAGGAGTACCGGCCGGGGCGGTTCCGCGGCGACATCGTGTTCTTCACCGCGCTCCGGGGCCGCACCGGCGACTCGCCCACCGGGCGGTCCAACTGGGGGCCGCTCGTCGAGGGCGAGATCGAGGACTACCCGATCGACGTCGACCACCACCTCCTCATGGAGCCGGGCCCGGCCGCCGAGATGGGCGCCGTGCTCGCCGCTAAATTGGACAAGCTGCGCAGCAGCCACTGAAAGGGAACACAGATGAGCAACCCATTCGAGGACCCGGACGGCACGTATCTCGTCCTCGTCAACGACGAGGGCCAGCACTCGCTGTGGCCGTCGTTCGCCGAGGTCCCCGCCGGCTGGACGGTCGCCAAGGACGAGGACACCCGGGAGGCGTGCCTCGACTACATCAGCGAGAACTGGACCGACATGCGGCCGAAGAGCCTCATCGAGGCCATGGGTGAGTGACACGGGCCGGGGGGCGCCCCCGGGAGGCACCGAGGTCGAGATCCCGTCGGTCACCGAGTGGACGATGGAGATGCTGGACGCGGCCGACCTGCGTCCCGCGCCGCTGCCCGGCGTCGAGATGACGTTCACGCTGGCCGCGCTGCCGTCCGCCGACGTCAACCGCGCCCTGTACGCGGCCGTCGGCGCCCGCGTCTGCTGGACGGACCGCTTCCCGTGGACGTACGAGCAGTGGCGCCGCTGGGTCGAGCGCCCCGAGCTGTCCACGTGGATCGCCATGGCCGAGGGCACCATCGCGGGCTTCTTCGAGATCGAGGCGCAGCCGGGCGGCGACACCGAGATCCACCTGGTGGGCCTCACCCCCGCGTTCGTCGGCCGCGGCTACGGCGGCTACCTCGTCGAGCAGTGCACCCGCCGCGCCTGGCAGCGCGGCGAGCTGTGGGCCCAGGACTCCGGCCCCGCGTCGCGGGTCTGGCTGCGCACCAGCAGCCTGGACCACCCGAACGCGATCGCCAACTACCGGCGCCGGGGCTTCAAGGTGGCCGCGGAGACCACCGCGCCCAAGCTCGTCCCCGACCCCAGGGTCGCGCCGTGGCCGCTGCCGGAGGACCCCCGCACGGTCTCCCGCCGGCACGAGGAGGAGGAGTTGGTCACGTGACGTGGTTCCGCTGCGCCGAGACGCGCCCCTGGGCGTCGATGCGGCTGTTCTGCCTGCCGCACGCGGGCGGGTCGGCGGTGTTCTACCGGCCGTGGGCCAAGGAGGTCAGCCAGGCCGTCGAGGTGCACGCCGTGCAGTACCCGGGCCGCGCCGACCGGTTGGCCGACGCCATGGTCACCGACGCCCACCAGCTCGCCCGCCTCGTCGCCGGTGCGATGGCGCCGCTGATGGACCGTCCCGCCGCGCTGTTCGGGCACAGCATGGGCGCCGTCCTCGCCTACGAGGTGGCGCGGCTGCTGCAGGAGCGCGGCAGCGCCCCGGTGCACGTGTTCGCCTCCGGCGCCCGGCCGCCGCACGACCGCGACGACGGCCGCCGCGTCTCCGACATGGACGACGACGGCGTGGTCGAGGAGATGATCGAGCTGGGCGGCAGCGACGCTGAGGCGCTGCGGGATCCCGAGCTGCGCGAGCTGGTCCTGCCGTACGTCCGCAACGACTTCGCGCTGATCGAGAACTACGAGCACCGGGACGGGACGCGGCTGGAGGTCCCGCTCACCGCCGTCATCGGGGACTCCGACCCGCACGTGTCCGAGGAGCAGGCGCGCGGCTGGGCGCGGGTCACCGACGGGAGGTTCGCGCTGAAGGTGATGCCGGGCGGCCACTTCTACCTGACCGACCGGCAGTCCGCCGTCATCGCCGAGATCCACCGCGCCCTCGAAGTGCCCGCCTGACGCGGGCGCGCCCCGACGCCGGAGCGTCCGGCCCTGGAACGGCGGACGGGCCGCCCCCACGGGAGTCCGGGGTGGGGGCGGCCCGCCTCTCACGGTGCCGTCTCTGGGTGGGGCCGCGAGATCAGTAGACGCTCAGCCCGTAGCGGGAGAGCGGCTCGGTGACGGGCTGGAAGAACGTCGTCCCGCCCCAGGTGCAGTTGCCGCTGCCGCCGGAGGTCAGCCCGAGCGCGGTGGACCCGGCGAACAGGGAGCCGCCGCTGTCGCCCGGCTCGGCGCACACCGTGGTGCGGATGAGGCCGCTGACGCTGCCCTCCGCGTAGTTCACCGTCTGGTTGAGCGCGGTGACCCGGCCGCTGTGCAGGCCGGTGGTGCTGCCGCTGCGGTACACCGTCTGCCCGACCGCCGCGTTCCCGGCGCTCGTGATGTCGCGGGTGCCGGAGTACAGGTTGACGGTGCCCTGCGTGTCGGTGGGCGCCGAGGTGTACTGCACGACCCCGTAGTCGTTGCCGGGGAAGCTGCTGGCCACGGTGCGGCCCAGCGTCCGGCCCGAGCTGTCGGTCCAGGTCGTGCCGATGTTGGTGCAGTGCCCGGCGGTGACGAAGTAGTACGTGCTGCCGGACCGGACGTTGAAGCCCAGCGAGCAGCGCGCGCCGCCGGTGTAGATGGCCTCGCCGCCGCGGGTGAACTTCTGGAACTTCCCGGCGACCCGCTCGGTGCGGACGGCCGCGCCCAGCTCGGCGACCGCGGCCCGCACCTTCTTGAGCTTGGCGCCCTTGACCGTGCTGTCCATGGTCAGCAGGACCTGGTTGGCGGCCGGGTCCACCGCCCACGCGGTGCCGGGGACGGCCGCGTCGCGCTTGAGCGCCTTCATGACCTTCTGCAGGTCGGCGCCGCTGCGCGCGACGGTCTTCGGCACGGCGCCCGCGGCGCGGACGGCCTGCGCGGCCTGCGCGGTGGTGACCGTGACGACCAGCTTGCCGCCCTTGAGGTAGGAGCCGGCGGTCTGGGAGCCGAGCTGGTGCGCGAGGGAGCTGGCCAGCGTGCCGGGCCCGGCGGGAGCGGCCGGCGCGGCGGGGCTGGCGGACGCGGCGGGAGCGGCCGCGAGGGTGGCGGCCACGAGGCCGACCGTTGCCGTGGTGACGGCGGCGGCGCCGGCGCGCCTGTGACGGTTCTTCACTTGTGCCTCCAGCGGGGGGTTTGGCGCACCCTTGTGGTGCGCCGGAGGTCCTGGACATGGTGTAAGAACCGTCAATGCGGACGTAAGACGCAGAAGGTGACTAATTCCGGGCAGCGTCGTTGGCATCCTGCGAGGCCGCAGGTGGTCAGTCCGGGCATGGCGGAGCGCCGGCCCGTCCCGCCGGACGCGATTATGTCCCGGGATGCGGCAGCGGCATCCCGGACCCCGGTCCCCGCTCCTGGACCGCGCGTCCAATGGGTCTCCCCGGCGCGGCGTTCCCGACGTACAGTCGACATCGACGGGGGACCGGACCTTTGACGCGGATTCCCCGCCCCCGGTTCCCGGCACGGGAGTGCGCATGGGCGTCGAGATCCGGGTGGAAGGGCTCAGGAAGTCGTTCGGGCGGCAGGTCATCTGGGAGGACGTGTCCCTCACCGTCCCGGCGGGCGAGATCTCCGCGCTGCTCGGGCCGTCCGGCACGGGCAAGTCGGTGTTCCTCAAGAACCTCGTCGGGCTGCTGCGGCCCGACCGCGGCCACGTCTACGTCGGGGGCGGCGACGTCCCGCGGCTGCGCGAGCACGAGCTCTACGAGCTGCGCCGCCAGTTCGGCGTGCTGTTCCAGGACGGCGCCCTGTTCGGCTCCATGAACATCTACGACAACATCGCCTTCCCGCTGCGCGAGCACACGAAGAAGGGCGAGTCGGAGATCCGGCGCATCGTGCTGGAGAAGATGGACATGGTCGGGCTCACCGGATCGGAGCACAAGCTGCCCGGCGAGATCTCCGGCGGGATGAAGAAGCGCGCCGGGCTCGCCCGCGCCCTCGTCCTCGACCCCGAGATCATCCTGGCGGACGAGCCGGACTCCGGCCTCGACCCCGTCCGCACCGCCTACCTCAACCAGCTGTTCGTCGACCTCAACACCGAGCTCGGCGCCACCTTCCTCATCGTCACCCACGACATCGGCACGGCCCGCGTCCTGCCGGACAACCTCGGCCTGCTGTTCCGCCGCGGCCTGGTGATGTTCGGGCCGCGCGAGATGGTGCTGTCCAGCACGCACCCGGCGGTCAACCAGTTCTTCAACGCGCGCCGCCAGGGCCCGATCGGCATGGCGGAGGAGAAGGACGTCGCCGACATCGCCGCCGAGCCGCAGGCCCTGCCGATGCCGGCGCCGATCCCGCCGCAGCTGATGCCGAGCGACGGCCGGCTGCGCCCCTCGATGCGCCGCCCCGGCGAGTGGCTGCGCGACCACGGCGTCACCCCGCCGCCGGGCTCGTTCATCGACGAGCAGGGCCGGGACTGGCTGGCCGACTGGGACGAACTGGTCGCGGCGCGGCGGCTGCGGGGCTGACCCGTTCACGGTGAGTTATCTGCCTGGGTGGTCACCGGACGAGTGGAACGGGAGAATGGTTCGGTGACGCTCCTTTTGACCCGTTCCGACCTTGAAGCGGTGCTCGACCCCGCCACCTGCCTCGACGCGCTGCGCCGCGGCTTCACCGCCGCGCAGGACGGGACGGCCGCGCGCCGGGTGATCGCGAAACTCCCCGGCCAGGGCACCGCCACCGCGCTGCTGCCCGGCGTGGTCGCGGAGATCCCCGCCTACACCGTGAAGGTCAACGCCAAGTTCCCGGGCAGCCGCCCGGCGCTGCGCGGCGTCGTCTGCCTGCACGACCTCGGCACCGGCGAGCTGCTGGCCCAGCTGGACTCGGCCACCGTGACCGCCTGGCGCACCGGCCTGGCCGCCGCGCTCGGCACCCACGCGCTCGCCCGCCCCGACGCGGACACCGTCGCGGTGATCGGCGCCGGCGCGCAGGCGGAGCTGGTCATGCGGGGCCTGTCCGAGCTGCGCGAGGTGCGCGGCCTCACCGTCTGCGACCTGGACGCCGCCCGCGCCGCCGGGTTCGCCGAGCGGCACGGCGCGCGGCTCGGGGTCCGCGCGGCCGTCGCCGCCGACCCGCGCGCCGCCGTCCGGGACGCCGGGATCGTCGTCATGGCGACCTGGGCGCGCCGCCCCCTCCTGCACGCCGCGGACGTCGCCCGCGGCACGCACCTCACCTCGCTCGGCGCGGACGAGCCCGGCAAGGCCGAGCTGGGCGCCGACCTGCTGGAGGGCGCACGGGTCGTGGTCGACGACGTCCCGCTCGCCGTCGAGATGGGCGTGCTCGCCGGCGCCGGCCTCGACGTCAAGCACGCCGCCGGCACGCTGCGCGACCTGCTGTGCGGCGAGGTGCCCGGCCGGGTCAGGCGCGCCGAGGTCACCGTGTACGCGCCGGTCGGGCTGCCCTGGCAGGACCTCGCACTGAGCTGGACGGCCTACCGCGCGGCCCGCGCCGCCGGCGCCGGCGTGGAGTTCGACTTCCTGGCATGATCGCAGAATATTGAAACACGTTCTATTTTCTGCGTAGGCTGTGCCGACGGCGCGGCGACGAACCGGAGGTGACGCCGGTGATCTGGGACCGGTTCCGAATCGACGGCAGGGCGGCGGTCGTGACCGGCGCCGGCCGCGGCATCGGCGCGGCCGCCGCGGTGGCGCTCGCGCAGGCGGGCGCCGACGTGGTGATCGCCTCCCGCACGGAGGAGCAGCTCCGCAAGGTGGCGGCCGAGATCGAGGCCGCCGGGCGGCGGGCGCTGGTCGTCCCGTCCGACCTCGCCGAACCCGACGCCGCCGCCGAGCTGGCCGGACGCGCCGCCGGGGAGTTCGGCCGCATCGACATCGTCGTGAACAACATGGGCGGCGCCATGCCCGCCGCCTTCATGGACACCGAGCCGCGGCACCTGGAGAAGGCGTTCCGGTTCAACGTCGCCACCGCGCACGCGCTGACCCGCGCCGCCGTCCCGCACCTCCTGGAGGCGGGCGGCGGCAGCGTCGTCAACATCTCCTCGGCCGTGGGCCGCATCGCCGGCCGCGGCTACCTCGCCTACGGCAGCGCCAAGGCCGCGCTCGCCCACTACACCCGGCTCGCCGCGTTCGACCTGGCGCCGCGCGTCCGCGTCAACGCGATCGCCGTCGGCTCGGTCGCGACGTCCGCGCTCGACGTCGTGATGACCGACGACGGGCTGCGCACCGACATGGAGCGCAGGACGCCGCTGCGCCGCGTCGGCGACCCCGAGGACGTCGCCGCCGCCGTCCTCTACCTCGCCTCGCCCGCCTCCGCCTACGTCACCGGCAGCCTGCTGCGCGTCGACGGCGGGATCGAGACCCCGAACCTCGACCTCGGACTGGAGGACCTGTGACCCGCCGCGTCGTCGTCTGGGCCACCGGCAACGTCGGCCGGCACGCCATCGCGGGCGTGGACGCCCGCCCCGACCTGGAGCTCGCCGGCGTCTGGACGTCCACCCCCGGGAAGATCGGCAGGGACGCGGGGGAGCTCGCCGGGCTGGGCCGCCGCCTCGGGGTCGCCGCCACCGGCGACGCCGAGGCGCTGCTCGCGCTCCGTCCCGACTGCGTCGTCTACACCGCGATGGCGGACGTCCGGCTGCCCGAGGCCGTCGGCGACCTGTGCCGCATCCTGCGCGCCGGCGTGAACGTCGTGTCCAGCAGCGCGATGTTCCTGCAGTTCCCGGACGGCGGCGCCGTCCCGGCCGAGCTGGTCGAACCGGTGCGGGAGGCCGCCGCCGCGGGCGGCGCGTCGATCTTCGTCAACGGCATCGACCCGGGCTTCGCCAACGACCTGCTCCCGCTCGCGGTCACCGGCATCAGCGAGCGCATCGACCGGCTCCGCTGCATGGAGATCATCAACCTCGCCACCTACGACCAGGCCACGGTCCTGTTCGACTTCATGGGCTTCGGCCGCCCCCTGGACGAGATCCCGCCGCTGCTGCGGCCCGGCGAGCTGACGCTGGCGTGGGGGAGCGTCGTCCGGCAGCTCGCCGCCGGCCTGGACGTCGAGCTGGACGGGATCGCCGAACGGCACGCCCGCCTCCCCGCGCCCGAGACGTTCGACGTCTCCGCCGGGACGGTCCGGAAGGGCACCGCCGCCGCGCTGCGGTGGGAACTGCTGGGCATGCGCGGCGGCGAGGCCGTCATCGTCCTGGAGCACGTCACCCGGCTGCGCGACGACCTCGCCCCCGACTGGCCGCGGCCGGCGGGCGCGGGCTGCTACCGCGTGGAGGTCAGCGGCGAGCCGGACTACACCGTCGACCTGCGCCTCCTCGGCTCGGACGGCGACATCAACACCGCCGGCCTGAAGGCCACCGCGATGCGCCTGGTCAACGCGATCCCGGCCGTCGCCGCTGCCCCGCCCGGCCTGCTCACCGCGCTGGACCTGCCCCTGATCACCGGCCGGGGCCTGCTCTAGACGGTCCCGCTAGAGGCCGAACCGTGTCGAGGAGCGGAACGAGCCGCTCCTCCTCCCGGTCGAGGCGCGGCTCACCATCCGGGAGCCCTCGGGAAATGCGAGATCACACGAATGGGAATCGTCAGAGCCCTTCGCGGTGCGCGACGGCGGCGGCCTGGGTGCGGCTGGTGACGTTCAGCTTGGCGAGGATGTTGGACACGTGCACGCTCGCCGTCTTCGGGGAGATGAACAGCGCCGCCGCGATCTCCCGGTTGTTGCGGCCCTCCGCGACCAGCTTCAGCACCTCCCGCTCCCGCGCGGTCAGCGCGGAGAGCGGGCCGCCGGACGGCGCGGGCGCCGGGCGCGCCGGGCCGAGCCGCGCCCGGGCGCCGAGGTCGCGCAGCGCCGCGAGCAGCGGCCGCGCGCCGAGCCGTTCGGCGATCTCCACGGCGGAGCGCCACTGGGCCGCCGCCTCCTCCCGGTCGCCGTTCTCGGCGAGCGCCTCCGCCAGCCGCCACCGCGACCGCGCCACCTCGTAGACGAACCCGCCGGCGGGGTCGCCGTAGGTGAACAGGTCGGCGGTCCTGCGCCACAGCTCCACGTCGTGGACGCCGTCGACGCGCCGCCGCTCCGCCTCCGCGCGGGCCAGCCACGCCAGCCCTTCGACGCCGAGCCAGGTGCGCGGCTGCCCGTCGGTGGTGACCGCGACGACGGCCCGCGCGATCCGCAGCAGCCTGTCGCCCGCCTCGGCCGACGCCCGCGCCGCCGCCTCGTCGCCCGCCGCGCGAGCCCGCGCCGCCCGCTCGGCCTCCGCCCACAGCCCGGTCGCGGCGATGCGGATCGCGCCGACCGTCTCGGCGTAGACGGTGCGGAGGACGTTCTCGACGTGATCGATCGCGGTGTCGGGATCGCCGTTCCACAGCGCGTGCTCGGCGGCGAGGCCCCGGGCGACGTAGTTGAGGAACGCGTCCTGGTCCCACAGCGGCGTGATCCACCGCAGCCGCTCCGCCACGTCGGGGCCGCCCTGCGCGACCTCGACGAACAGCGCGTACGCCGACACCTGCGCCTCATGGGGCCGGACGACCTGGACGGCGAAGCCGGCCGCCAGCCGGTTCGCCTCCGCCCAGTTGCCCGTCGTGTAGTGGATCAGGTAGCGCAGCGAGCGCAGCACCGTCCCGAACGTGCTCCAGCCGAGCCCGTTGTCGAGGGCGAACTTCACGCCCTCGTCGGCGGCGCGGATCGCTCCCGCGAGGTCGCCGCGGTCGAACTTCGTCCGCGCGTAGTGGAACGCGGCCCGCATCGCGCTCATCGACGTCTCGCCGCGGGCGGCCGCGAGGTCCCTGGCCCGGGCGAACACCTCGGCCACGCCGGTGTCGGCCTCCCGCGACTCCCGGTACAGGCCGAGCGTCGTCAGCAGGCTGGCCTCCGCGCCGGGCGCCCCGGCGGCGCGCGCCTCCTCGACGGCCTTCTCCGCCAGCCCGGGCAGCTCGCCGTGCGGATCCCGGGAGAGCAGCGTCCGGGCGTAGGTGGCGAGCGCCCAGCTGCGCTCCCGCGTCGGCGGGTCGGCGGGCAGCATCGCGACCGCCTCCCGCGCGATCGCCTGCGACTCCGCGTCCTCGTCGAGGTCGCCGAGGTAGGCGGCGAGGTGCTCGCGGAGCGTCGAGCCGAGCGCCGGGTCGGCGGGGTCGGCGACGTCCAGCAGGCGGCGCAGCCGGTGCACGGCCCGCCGCAGCTCCCCGGCCCGCGCGGACGCCTGCGCGGCGTTCAGCGCCAGCCGGATCCGGTCGGTGCCCGCGGCCTCCTCCGCGCCGGGGACCGCCTCCCACAGCTCCAGCGCCCGCTCGTAGTGCCCGAACGCCTCGGCGGGCGCGCCCAGCCGGTCGGCCTCCCGCCCCGCCCGCACCGACGCGGCGAACGCGGCCGGCAGGTCGTGCGCCGCGAGGCTGTGGTGGGCCAGCTCCGCCGCCGACCCCCGCGTCCCGGCGGGCAGGTCGGCGAGGAGGCGGGCGAAGTCGGCGTGCAGCCGGGTCCGCTCGCCCGGCAGCAGGTCGGCGTAGACGGCCTCGCGCAGCAGCGCGTGCCGGAACGTGTAGCCCGTCCCGGACGGGACGAGCAGCTGGTGCGACACCACCTCGCGCAGCGCCTCGCCGACCGCCGCCTCGTCCAGCCCGGACACCCGGCGCACCAGCTCGTCGTCCACGCGCCGGCCCGCGACCGCCGCGACCCGCACCACCCGCTGCCCGGCGTCCGACAGCCGCTCCACCCGCGACAGCAGCAGGTCGGCGAGCCCGGACGGCAGCTCCGCCGCCCCCTCTCGCAGGTCGGGTTCGGCCGAGTACAGCTCGCCGGCGTAGAACGGGTTGCCCTCCGACCGGCGGTGCACCCGCTCCACGATCTCCGCCGTCACCGGCGCCGCGCCGCGCGAAAGTGCCGCCAGGTACTCGGCGGTCTCGGCGGGGCCGAACGGCGGCACCTCCACGCCGGTCACGTTCGGCAGCCGCAGCAGCTCCGCCACCACGGGCCGCAGCGGATGCCGCCGGTGCAGGTCGTCCGACCGGTACGTGCCGACGAGGCAGACCCGCTCGCGCTGCAGGACCCGGCACAGGAACGTCAGCAGGTGCCGGGTCGACCGGTCGGCCCAGTGCAGGTCCTCCAGGACGAGCAGGACGGTCCGGTCCCGCCCGAGCTCGCCGAGCAGCCCGAGCACCGCGCCGAACAGCTGCTGCTGGCCCAGCTCCGGGGCCGTGCCGGGGCCGCCGTCGCCGTCCGGCAGCAGGCGCCGCAGCACGGGGCGGGCGTCGAGCGCGGCGCGCACCTCGCCGGCCTCGGGGGCGCCGGAGTGCGCGGCCGTCCACAGCGCGTCCGCGAGCGGCAGGTACGGCATGCTCTCGCCCAGCTCCGCGCACTGCCCGACGAGCACCGCGCAGCCCTCGTCGCGCGCCGCCCGGGTCAGCGCGGCCACCAGGTGCGACTTGCCGACCCCCGCGTCGCCGCTGACCAGCACGGCGCCGGCGGAGCCGGACCCCGCCCGCGCCAGCGCGGCGGTCAGCTCGCCGAGCTCCGCCCTCCGGCCGATCAGCACGCCGCTCACCCCGTCGAGTATTCCACCGGGCCGGACGTGCGCGGGCCCCGGATCCGGGGAGGGATCCGGGGCCCGCAGAGCGGGGGCCGGCTCAGCCGACCAGCGCGGGGGTCCGGCCGGCCTCGGCCGCCTCGTCCTCCGCCGGCCCGGCCTCGGGCTCGGGGGCGGGCAGCACCTTCAGGTAGGCGCGGAGCGTCTCCGCGGCGATCCGCTCCAGCGAGTAGCGGGAGCGGGCGCGGTCGGCGGCGGCGATCGAGTAGCCGTGCAGCGTGGTCGCCTCGGACAGCAGCTGCCGGACCGCGCGGCCGATCACGACCGGCCGCCCCGCCGGGACGTGCAGCCCGGTGATGTGGTCGAGGACCTCGTCGGCGCTCCCGCCGGCCGGGGTCGCGACGACCGGCACGCCGCAGGCCATGGCCTCCAGCGGCACCGACGGGCACGGCCCGTGCGGCGCCAGGCAGAGCGCCAGGCTCGCGGTGCGCAGCAGCTTCGGCAGGTTCTTGCGCGGCACCCGGCCGAGGAAGATCACCCGGTCGGCGACGTGCAGCTCCTTGGCGAGCAGGCGCAGCCGGTGCACCCCCTGGTCGCTCTCCAGGTCCTCGCGCTCCGGGCCGCCGGCGACGGCGAGCTCGGCGGTCGGGACGTGCACGAGGGCGCGCAGCGCGGTCCCGACGTCGCCCGTCTCCAGGTCGTCGCAGACCATCACGAGCCGGCGCCGGTCGCCGTGCGGCATCGCGGGGCCGACCTGGGCGAAGTGCTCGCCGTCCACGCCGTAGGGGACGACCGCGACCGACGGGCGCGGCACGCCCATCCGCACGACCTGGCCGGCCTCCTCGGCGTGCCCGGCGAGGACGATGTCGGCGTCCCGCCCGATGGCCTTCTCCAGCCGGTCGCGGTGCGGGTGCACCCGGCGCCCGGCGCGGCGCTCGGCCGCCGCCACGCCGTGGTAGCTCTGCGCGAAGGGGATGCCCAGCTCACGGGCGACGGCGCAGGCGGCCAGGCCGCCGACCCAGCCGTGCGCGTGCACGATGTCGGGGCGTCCGGAACCGGACCAGCGGCGGCGCAGACCGTCCGCGAAGTCGCGGATGTGCTGGAGCAGCTCCTCGTCCGACAGGGGCCGGGCGGGCCCGGCGTCGAGGTTGACCAGCACGGCGCCCGGGGCGAGCTTGGTGCGGCCGCGGGCGGACTTGTCCTGCCGCCGCGCGTAGACCGTCACCTGGTTCGGCTCGCCGTCCGCGGTGAGCGGACGGGTCAGCGAACGAGCGAGATCCCGGACGTGGATTGACTGCAGGTGTTCGCCGTCGAGGTCGGAGGCGGACACGAGTGCGATGTTGAGCGAGCGATGCATGACGGATCCTCCGGGACAACACAGGGGAAGCACGGAGGTATCTGCGTCGTAGACACCTGCTCGGCCAGTTTCATATCCGATCCCACCGGCCGTCAAACCTGGCGAAACGCGGCCCGGCCCGCCCTGGCCCGAACAAACCACCCCCGACCTGCGGGAATACTGGGCCAAGTGAGCGACGATCCGATCTGGTATGTGGCCTACGGCTCAAACCTCTTCCGGGAGAGATTCCAGTGCTACCTCGCCGGCGGCCGCCCGCCCGGCGGCGCCCGGCGGCACGCCGGCTGCCGCGACCCGCGGCCCGCCCGCGCCGAGCAGTCGATCACGATCCCCGGCGGCATCTACTTCGCGCACACCTCCTCGACCTGGGGCGGCGGGATGGCCTTCTACGACCCGGACCTCCCCGGCCGCGCCGCCGCCCGCGCCTACCTCCTCACGCGGCGCCAGTTCTGCGACGTCCTCTCCCAGGAGATGCGCCGCGACCCCGGCACCGACCACGACCTGTCCGAGGTCCTCGCCCGCGGCCGCCAGCGCCTCGGACCCGGCCGCTACGAGACCGTCCTCCGGGTGGGCGAACGGGCCGGCCACCCCATGCTCACCTTCACCTCACCGCACCCGGCCGCCCCAAACGCGCCGACGGCCCCGTATCTCGCCATGCTCGGCAATGGCCTGCGCGAGGCCCACGGCTGGACCGCCGGCCGCGCCGCGTCCTACCTCGCCGCCCGGCCCGGCGCCCGGGGAGCCTGGACCGAGCAGGCGATCGCGGCGCTGCTAGGTTCGGGCCATGAACCCCGGTGACATCGTCGACGACTTCGAGCTGCCCGACGAGACGGGCGAGCCCCGCACCCTGAGCGGCCTGCTGGAGAAGGGCCCGGTGGTCCTGTTCTTCTACCCGGCCGCGCTGTCCCCCGGCTGCACCGCCGAGGCCTGCCACTTCCGCGACCTGGCCGCCGAGCTCGCCGAGGCCGGCGCCCAGGCGGTCGGCATCAGCGCGGACCCGGTCGCCAAGCAGAAGGAGTTCGCCGACAAGCACTCCCTCGGCTACCCCCTCCTGTCCGACCCGTCCGGCGAGGTCCGCGCCCGCTTCGGCGTCGCGCGCGCCCTGAGCTTCCTCCCCGCCAAACGCCAGACCTTCGTCATCGACACCGACCGCCGCGTCCTGGCCGTCGTCAAGAGCGAGGTCCGCATGAACGCCCACGCCGACAAGGCCCTGGAGGCCCTCCGCAAGCGGTGAGGGCTCCGTCCGGTCGCGCACGTCGGCGCGGCGGGCGTCAGCCCGCGGCGGCCGCCCTGCCGACGACGGGGAGGTTGATCGCCGAGGGGTGCTCCGGCGTGTGGAAGATCTCCTGGTCGGCGGTGAGCATCTCGGTGGCGGTGCCCATGGGCGCGCCGGTGCCGGGGTTGCGGGCCACGCGCGGGTAGGCGCCGCTCGCCACCTGGACGCGGATGCGGTGCCCGCGGCGGAAGCGGTGGCCGGCGGGCCACAGCTCGACGGCGACCGCGCGCACGCCGCCGGCGCCGGGTTCCGGGGCGCCGGGGACGAGGCGGCGCATGCCCTCGCAGAGGTTCAGCGACTCGCCCTCGGGGGTGACGTCGCAGAGGCGGACGACGAAGTCGGTGTGCTCGCGGTTCGAGCGGATGCGCAGGTCGGCGGTGACCGGGCCGATGATCTCCACGTCGTCGTCCAGGACGGCGGAGGTGTAGGTGAGCACGTCCCGGCGGCGTTCCAGGCGCCGCTGGTCGGTGGACGGGCGGGTCTCGCCGAGCAGGGTCGGGCCGCCGAGGAACGGGGTCGGGTGGTTCGGGTCGTACCGGTAGGCGTCGGGCTCGGACTCGGGCGGGACGGCGGGGGAGAGGGCGCCCCCGGGCTGCAGGTGCCAGCGCTCCTCGCGCATGCCGGGGACGGGCCAGTCGGGGAACTCGCGCCACTCGCCGGCGCCGGTGATGTAGAGGCGGACGGGCTGCTCGCGCAGCTCGGACGGGTCGTCCAGGAGGTGCGCGCGGAACCAGCGGACGGAATCGGCGACCGAGCCGCGCATCATCCGCTGGTCGGCGTGGAACCAGGGGCCGATCGTCAGGTAGGGCCGCCGCCCGGCGGCGCGCAGGGCCGCGTAGTCCTTCATCTGCCAGGGCAGGAAGATGTCGTACCATCCGCCCGTCATGTTCACCGGCGCGGTGACCTCGGAGACGGTGGGGCTGAAGTCGCGCTTGTCCCAGAACGGCGTGTCGGGGCCGTTGACCAGCAGTTCCTGGAAGAAGCGCTGCTGCGCGCCGGTCGCGATCCGGTCGAGCTCGGCGATGGGGCGCCCGGAGAGCGCGGCGCGGCGGGCGCGGCGCGGCGACATGATGCCGGTCGTGATGCCGGAGAGGGAGTTCTTCATCCGGGCGGTCAGGTCGACCCAGATCAGCGCGGACTCGAGCGCGAACGTGCCGCCGACGTTGACGGCGTCCCGGAACGTCGAGGCGGTGACCTGCATCGACAGGGCCTTCAGCTCGGGCCCGGCGTCGGCGGCGACGGCCCACTGCACGTAGCCGAGGTAGCTCGGGCCGTGCATGGCGAACGTCCCGCCGAACCACGGCTGTGATTTCAGCCACTCGATGGTCGCCAGGCCGTCCTCGCGCTCGTCGAGGGCCTCGAACACGCCGCCGGACCCGAAGCCGCCGCGGACGCTCTGCACCACGGCCTGGAACCCGTGCGACGCGAACGCCTGCCCGCACATGAGCCCGAACGGCCCGCGCCGCCCGTAGGGCGAGCGGACGAGCACGACGGGCGCCCGGTCGACGTCGACGGGGGCGTACCGGTCGGCCAGCAGCGTCACCCCGTCGGCGGCGGGAACGGGGAGGTCGCGCTCGACCGCCACCCTGTGGGGCCCGTTCCGCAGTCCCAGCGCCGTGACCCCCAGCCGGCGCATCATTCCCACCCCTACCACCCGACCGATCGTAATCGCCAGATCGGCCGAACCCGGAGCCACAACCCCCGTGATGTGCCTCGCAGCACTCCGGGTCTTCACTACGATCGGGGACGCGTAACACGGCAAATCGGGATCTTGCGGGCCTGCACGGTTCGCGGAGGGAGAGTTTCACGCGTCATGGGCGACCTGGGCGACCTGAGCTGGACGCGCGTCATCGCCGCCGCCGTCGTGATGGCGGTCGCGCTGGCGGCCGCGCTCCTCCTGCGGCTGCTGACCGGCCGGCTGACCCGGCGCGCGGGCGACACCCGGTGGGCGTGGGACGACCTGGCCGCCCGCCTCATCCGGGACCTGGCGATGCCGCTCGCGGTGCTGCTCGGCCTGTGGACGGCGGCGAAGGTGCTGGAGCTGCCGCGCGGCACCCTGGACGTGATCGCCAAGGTGCTGACGGCGGCGACGATCCTGGTGGTCTCGCTGGCGCTGGCCCGGCTGATCGCGGCGTCGGTGACCTCGATCGCGCTGGCCCGGCAGGGCGTCGCCGCGAACGTCACGATCTTCGCGAACATCACCCGGGTGATCGTCTTCGGCATCGGCCTGCTGGTGATGCTGCAGAGCATCGGGGTGTCGATCACCCCGCTGCTGGGCGCGTTGGGCGTCGGCGGCCTCGCGGTGGCGCTGGCCCTGCAGGACACGCTCGCCAACCTGTTCGCGGGCGTGCACGTCCTCGCGTCCAAGACGATCGAGCCGGGCGACTACATCAAGCTGTCCACCGGGCAGGAGGGGTACGTCGTCGACATCAACTGGCGCAACACCTCCATCCGGACGCTGTCGGACAACATCGAGGTCATCCCGAACCAGCGCTTCTCGGACACGATCCTCACCAACTACCACCGGCCCGCGCAGGACATGTCGGTGCTGGTGTACGCGAAGGTGCACTACGAGGTCGACCTCGACGAGGTGGAGCAGCTCCTCATCCGGGTGGGCCACGAGGTGATGAAGGAAGTCCAGGGCGGAGTGGCCGACTCCAACGTCCTGGTCCGTTTCGACGACTTCAACGACGCCACCGTCGGGTTCCACGTGATCCTGCGGTCCAGCGAGTTCGGCGACCAGTTCGCCATCAAGCACGAGTTCCTCAAGCGCCTGCACAGGGCGCTCCGCGAGGAGGGCATCGCGCCGCCGTACTGGCACCACCGCGTGGCCCTGGAGGAGCCGTCCCGCGCGAACGGCGTGCCGCGCAAGGACGAGCTGGCCCTCTAGCCGGACATGGCCCGCAGGCCCGTCACGGTCCTCCGGCCCGTCACGGGCGGATGAGCGGCATCATCACCTCGTCCACGACCGAGGCCACGTAGGCGTCGTCGAGCGGGCCGCCCTCCACGAGGTTGTAGTAGACGATCACGGCCGGGCCGACGTTCGCGATCTGCCGGGTCGCCGCGCCGGGGCGGATCTCGCCGCGCTCGGCGGCCCGCAGCAGCGCGTCGTAGAGCAGGTCGCGGACGGGCTTGGACAGCCGGTCGTGGACGACCTCGTGCACGAGCCCCTTGCCCTGCTCGGTCTCCTCCTTCAGCACCTTGAACGCGGCGCCCCGGCAGGCGACCAGCGTGTCGCGCGTGCAGGTGAGGATGGCCAGGAGGTCCTCGCGCACCTTGCCGGTGTCGGGCGCGGTCGGCGGCTCGGGCAGGACGTGCTTGAGCGCGTCGGTGATCAGCTCGTCCTTCGACTTCCACCGCCGGTAGAGCGCGGCCTTGCCGGTGCGGGCGGCGGCCGCGACGCCCTCCATGGTCAGCTTCCGGTAGCCGGTGGTCTCCAGCTGCGCGAACACGGCGTCGAAGATCGCTGCTTCCAGGTCGCCGCCGCGGCGGCGGGTGGCCGGGGTCACGACGCGCTCCCCAAAATAGTGAACGATACCGTTCTCTTTCGGGCGAATCGGTGATAGGTTCCCCACATAGTGTACGTCGCCGTTCCTTAAATCCTCGGGAAGGTCCCGCCTTGACCTCGTCGAACGAACGGACGGCCGCGCCCCCGGAGCCCGCCGCCCCGGGAGATGCCGCCTCCTCCCATCATCGCCCAGGAATCGTCCTCGCCGTCATCGTCGGCGGCCAGCTCATGATCGGCCTGGACACCTCGATCGTCACCATCGCGCTCCCGGAGGTGAAGCGGGGCCTCGGCCTGACGACCGGCGGCCTCGCCTGGATCCAGAACGCCTACATGCTCGCGTTCGGCGGGCTGCTGCTCCTCGGCGGGCGCGCCGGGGACGTGTTCGGCCGCCGCCGCGCGTTCACCGCCGGGGTCGCGCTGTTCACCGCCGCGTCCCTGCTCGGCGGGTTCGCCGGGACCGGCGCCTGGCTGCTCGCCGCGCGCGCCGCACAGGGCGTCGCCGCCGCCGTCGCCGCGCCCAGCGCGATGGCGCTGATCGCCGCCGGCTTCCAGGGGCAGGCCCGTGTGCGCGCGCTGAGCGTCTTCTCCGCGGTGACCGGCGCCGGCGCCGCGATCGGCATGATCGCCGGGGGAGTGCTGACCGAGGCCGGGTCCTGGCGGTGGGTGTTCTTCGTCAACGTCCCCATCGGCCTGGCGCTGCTCCTGGCCGCGCCGCGCGTCCTCGCGGAGACCGCCCGCCGGCCCGGCCGCTTCGACGCCGCCGGCGCGGTCGCCTCCACGCTCGGCATGACCGCGCTCGTGTACGCGCTGATCCGGGCCGGATCGGCCGGCTGGGGCGACGCGCGGACGCTCGCCGCGTCCGGGGCCGCCGCCGCCCTGCTCGCCGCGTTCGCCGCGATCGAGCACCGCGCCCGGCAGCCCGTCATGCCGCTGTGGCTGCTGACCGGGCGCGACCGCGCCGCGTCCTACCTGGTCCAGCTGTGCCTGACGGCGGCGATGTTCGGGGCGTTCTTCTTCCTCACCCAGTACCTGCAGCAGGTCCTGCGGTACGGGCCGCTGCGCGCGGGCGCCGCGTTCCTGCCGATGGTGGGGATGCAGTTCGCCGTCGTGCGGCTGGCGCCGCGGCTGATGGCGCGCGCCGGCGCCCGGCCGCTCGTCGCCGCGGGCGCGGTCCTGGTCGCGGGCGGCCTGCTGTGGCTGTCGCGGCTCTCGCCCGGGGACGGCTACGCGACCGGGCTGCTGGTGCCGTTCCTGCTGGTGGGCGCGGGCGGCGGGCTGGCGATTCTGCCGCTGAACGCGACGATCCTGGCGAGCGTGGAACCCGGGCAGTCGGGCGCGGCGTCGGGGGTGGCGCAGACGATGCTGTGGTCGGGTGCGTCGCTGGGCTCGGCGGTCATGGTCACCGTGCACGGGCACGCCGCGTCCGGCGGCGACGCGATGCGCGGCATGGACGCGGCGTTCGCGACCGGCGCCGGGTTCGCCGCCGCCGCGCTGCTGGTCGCCGTGCTCGTCCTGCGGGTGCGGCCGTGAGCCGGTCAGGCGGCCGGGCCAGGCGGGCGGGTCAAGCGGCCGGGCCAGGCGGGCGGGTCAAGCGGCCGGGTCAGGCGGGCGGGGCCGCCTCCTCGAACCAGGAGAGGAACTCGGCGTTGCCGAACATCCGCGCCGTGTCCAGGGCGGACGGCGAGCCCGCGCGCGGGTCGGCGCCCGCGTCCAGCAGGGCCCGCACCACCTTCGCCTCCTTCTTGAACACCGCGCCCGCGAGGGGCCGCTGGCCGCGGTCGTTCGCCCGCTCGGGGTCGGCGCCGCGCGCCGCGAGCGCCCGGACCGTCTCCGGGTGGCCGTGGTAGGCGGCGAGCATGAGCAGCGTGTCGCCCCGCTCGGTGGCGAGGTTCACCGGCACCCCGGCCTCGACGAAGTCGACCAGCCGCCGGGTGTCGCCGGACCGCGCGAGGTCGAACAGCCGCGCCGCGAAGTCCTCCATCCCCGGGTCGGTCCCGGTCAGGACCGGGACCCTGCTGCCCGCGGTGAGCAGCCCGCCGAGGCTGTCCTCCCCGTAGGTCAGCCGCTTCTCCAGCGAGACGAGGGCGCCGTCCTCGGGGAACGAGCGGAACCGGACGTCGTCCGCCAGCGACCGCATGATCAGCAGGCCGCGGCCGTGCTCGGCGGACGGATCCGGCCGCGGCACCCGCTCGGCGTCGAACCCGGCGCCGGAGTCGATCACCTTGATCACGCAGCGGCGGCCCTGGATGACCGCCCGGACCGTGTAGTCGGCGCCGTGCTCGGCGTGCTTGATCACGTTGGTGCACGCCTCGGTGAGCATCATCTCGATGTCGTCGCGGATGCGGTTCTCGACCCCGAGTGCGGCGAGCGCGGCGTCCAGGAGCCTCCGGGTCGCCGGGACGCTGGCGGCGTCCCTCGGGAGCTGGAGATCCAGGCTGATTTCCACGTCATCTCCGTCCGTCCCCTTATGTCGTGCCCTTTCGGTCGGGCTCAAACATGGTCCGGACGTCCGGAATGTCACTCCGTGTCGGCGGGCCGCGGCGCGTAGTCGTCCACGTACTCCTGCCCCGACAGCCCCTGGATCGCCTCCATGATCTCGTCGGTGACCTGCCGCGCCGCCTTGCCGCGCGGGACGCCGTCGTCCCGGCCGCGGAAGTCCATCGGCGGGCCGATGCGCAGCCCGATCCGGCCCGGCTTCGGGACGGCCCGCCCCCGCGGCTGCACCTTGTCGGTGCCGAGGATCGCGACCGGCACGACGGGCGCGCCGGTCCGCATCGCCAGCCGCGCGACGCCCGTCCGCCCCCGGTAGAGCCGCCCGTCGGGGGAGCGGGTGCCCTCGGGGTGGATCGCGAACACGCCGCCGCGCTCCAGCACCGCCGCCGAGGCGTCCAGCGCGTCGAATGCCGCCCGCCCGCCGGACCGGTCGACCGCGATCGCGCCGACGCTGCGGAAGAACGTCGCCATGGCGCGGCCCTTCGCGCCGGCCCCGGTGAAGTACTCATGCTTGCCGAGGAAGTGGACCCGCCGCGGCACGATCAGCGGCAGCACGAACGAGTCGAGGAACGCCAGGTGGTTCGCGGCGAGGATCACCGGGCCGATCCGCGGGACGTGCCGCAGCCCGCTCACCCGCGGAAGGAACGCGACGCGCATCGCGGGCCCAAGGACGACGTGCTTCAGCAGCGGATAGATCACGCGTTCGGGTTCCATGTCCGAGAAGGCTATGGGCGCCGCCGTCCCCGCCGCCGGTGGCGCCCGGTACAAACCGGAAGGCCCGGATCTTGTAGGAATCCGCACTGGCGGGGGCGGCCGCGCGGTCAGCCGCCGGCCGCCGCCGCGTTGAGCTGCCGGATCACCTTGCGCACCGCGGGCGCCGCCGGGCCGCTGCGCGCCGTCAGCTCCTCGATCCGGCGGCGGTGCCGCCGCCGGTCCGCGCCCGGCAGCACCGACGTCAGCTCGCCCGCCGCCGCCAGCGCCACCGCCGCCGCGTCGTAGCTGTTCACGTGCGCGACCGGGCGCCCGCGCAGCGCCGAGGACGCCCCGCCCCACAGCGTCTTCACGACGCGCGGGTCCTTCACGGTGACGTCCCGGTGCGGGACCAGGCCCAGGATCCGGCGCCCCCGCACCCGGATCCAGCCGTCCCGCACCAGCTCGTCCTGGACCGTCCGCACGATCGCCTTGGCGTCCTTGCGCACCCAGTGCCGCCACGACCGGGGCCGCGAGGCCGCGATCTGCGCCAGCACGCCGTACGGGTCGTCGCCCGGCGTCCCCGGGACGGGCCGGCGCCGCTCGTCGCCGAGCCGCCCGTCCAGGTACAGCTCGGTCAGCGCGGCGGCCCGCAGCACGTAGCCGAGCCGCGCGCCGCACCGGGTCATCCGCTGCTTCCTCAGGTCGTACGCCAGCAGGTACATGCGCGCCGGCAGCGACTCCGGAACATCGACCATGGCTAGTCCTCGCCCCCGCCGGCCGGCGGGTCGTCCTCGTCTTCGTCCTCGTTCTCGTCCACGTCCGCGGCGCGCTCCGCCTTGCGCGGGCGGCCGGGCCCTCGCATCCGTCCCGCCGACCGGGGCATCCGGCCCGCGTCGGCGAGCGCCTGCCGGAGCAGGAACTCGATCTGCGCGTTGGTGCTGCGCAGCTCGTCCCCCGCCCACCTGGCCAGCGCGTCGTGGACGGCCGGATCGAGCCGCAGCAGGATCTTCTTGCGTTCCGCCACTGGTTCCGGGCTACTGGTAGAGGGTGCCGGTGTTGACCACCGGCTGGGCGTCCCGGTCGGCGCACAGCACGACCAGCAGGTTGCTGACCATCGCCGCCTTGCGCTCCTCGTCCAGGTCGACCACGTTCTCCTCGTCCAGCCGGTCGAGCGCGAGCTGCACCATGCCGACCGCGCCCTCCACGATCCGCTGCCGCGCCGCCACGACCGCGCCCGCCTGCTGCCGGCGCAGCATCGCCTGCGCGATCTCCGGCGCGTAGGCCAGCCGGGTGATCCGCGACTCGATGATCACGACCCCGGCGGACGCGACGCGCTGCGCCAGCTCGTCCGACAGCTGCGCGGTGATCTCGTCGGCGTTGTCGCGCAGGGAGGTCCGGTCGGCGGCGTCGTAGGGGAAGCTGCCCGCGATGTGCCGGACGGCCGCCTCCGTCTGGAACGCCACGAACTCCACGAAGTCGTCGACCTCGAACACGGCCCGCGCGGTGTCGGCGACCTGCCACACCACCACGGCGGAGATCTCGATCGGGTTCCCGTCCAGGTCGTTGACCTTGGCGAGGCCGGTCTCGTGGTTGCGGATCCGGGTGGACACCCGGCGCCGCTCGGTCAGCGGGTTCACCCAGCGCAGGCCGTCGGTGCGGACCGTCCCGGAGTACCGGCCGAGCAGCTGCAGCACCCGCGCCTCGCCGGGCGCGACGGGGGTCAGCCCGGCCAGGACGACCAGGCCGGCCAGCGCCAGCAGCCCGCCCACCGTGCCCCCGGTCGCGATGGCGGCGCCGCCGCCCGCGACGATCCCCACGGCGATCGCCGCGCAGCCGACCGCGATCCAGAGCAGGCCGACGCCGAGCATCGTCCATCCGCCGCGGTCCCGGGCCGGCCGCTCCTCGATCTTCGGCCGCGGCATCTCCACCTTGGCCCCCGAGCCCATGGCCCCCGTGTCCGTCATGTCGCCCTCCTCCTGGTTATCACTAATCTAGCAAAGTGATATCACATTTTCCATCCCCGGGAGGAGGGCGGCGGTCCGTGCAGGGCGTGCGGTCAGGGGGCGGGGTCAGGGCGCGGGGACGAGCTCGGGCTCTTCGGCGTCCGCGATGTCCTTCGGGACGTTGCGCAGCGTCACCGGCGCGAAGACGGCGACCAGCGCGGCGAACCCGGCGCTGCACATCAGGGCGGCGTGCATGCCGTCCACGAAGGCGCCGCGCGCCGCGTCGCCGACCTGCGCGGCCAGTTCCTGAGGGAGCCGCGCGGCGGCCTGGAGGGCGCCGCTCAGCGAGTCGCGCGCGGCGGACGCGGCCGGGGCGGGCGTCCCGGCGGGCAGCTCCAGGACGTTGCGGTACACCGCGTTCAGCACGCTGCCGAGGACCGCCATGCCGAGCGCGCCGCCCAGCTCGGTCGCCGTCTCGGAGATCGCGGACGCGGCGCCCGACCGCTCCTTCGGGACGGACGCGAGCACGGTGTCGCCGGTGACCGTCATCGCCATCCCCATCCCGGCGCCGGACAGCAGCATCGCCGGGAGCATCGTCCAGTACGAGGTGTGCAGGCCGACCACCGTGAAGACGGAGAAGCCGCCGGCGGACAGCACCATGCCCAGCGCGACGACGCGGGCGCGGCCGAGCGCGGCGATCAGCGGCGGGGCGAGCGCGGCGCCGCCGACCATCGCGCCGGCCGCGCCGGGCAGCCCGGCCAGGCCCGCCTTCAGCGGCGACCAGCCGAGCGCCAGCTGGAAGAACAGCGAGAAGATCAGCGACTGGGCGACCAGGGTGAACATCGCGAACATGTTGGTGCCGACGGACCCGGTGAACGCGGCGCGGCGGAACAGCCGGACGTCGATCAGCGGCTCGGCCACCCGGCCCTGCCGGACGAGGAACGCGGCCAGCGCGGCGAGGCCGGCCGCCAGCGAGAGGTAGACGCGGGTCTCGTCCAGGCCGTGCGCGGCGGCCTCCTTGATCGCGTACACCGCGCCGAGCACGCCGAGGACCGACAGCGGCACGCTCGGCAGGTCCAGCCGGCCGGGCGCCGGGTTGCGCGACTCCGGCAGCAGCGCCGCGCCGGCGACGAGCGCCACCGCCATGATCGGCACGTTGATCAGGAAGACCGAGCCCCACCAGAAGTGGTCCAGCAGCGCGCCGGCCAGGACGGGGCCGAGGCCGACGGCGAGGCCGGCGATGCCCATGAACGCGCCGACCGCCGCCGTGCGCTCCTTCGGCACGGTGAACGCCCGGCGGATCAGCGACAGGCACGACGGCATCAGCGTCGCGCCCGCGACGCCGAGCAGCGCGCGGGCCGCGATCAGCAGCTCGGCGCTCGGCGCGTACGCGGTCAGCGCGGACGCGGCGGCGAACACCGCCGTGCCGATCAGCAGCAGCCGCTTGTGCCCGATCCGGTCGCCGATCCCGCCCATGGTGATCAGCAGGCCGGCGAGCGCGAACCCGTAGGCGTCGGCGATCCACAGGATCTGGGTGGCCGAGGGGTCCAGGTCCCGGCTCAGGTGCGGGACGGCCTGGTTCAGCGCGGTCAGGTCGATGTTCGGGACGAGCGCGACCAGCAGGCAGATCGCGAACGTGCTCCACTTGCGGGGGTGCGTGTTCTCACGGGTCGAGGTGTTCATGCCCCAACGGTCGCGGGCGGCGCTGACCGTTCCCGCACCGTCCGCTGACCGCGCGGACCGGCGCCGTCAGGAGTCGGTCAGCAGGGCGCGGGCCCGGTCGCGGGGGAGCGCCGCGCCCTCGGCGAAGGCCCGCTCGTAGGCGGCGCCGCCGAGCAGCGCGCGGGCGTCCGCCGCGACCCGCTCGGCGTCGGCGTCGCCCGCGACCTGGATGCCGCGCAGCGCCTTCGCGGCGCCGAGCAGCAGCGCCGCGCGCTCCCCGTCCCCCTCCGCGGCCGCCACCCCGGCCAGCGCGGTCGCCGCGTTCGTCTGGTAGAGGAACAGCGGGTGGTCGAACGAGCCCTCCAGCGCCTCGCGGAGCAGGCCGCGGGCCCGCCCGGTGTCGTTCTCGGCGATCGCCAGCCAGGCCAGCCCGATCAGCACCGCGCCGCGCGCCGCGACGGCGATGAACCGCTCCGAGGCGTAGCCGGTCAGCGCCGTCTCGTACAGCCGGCGCGCCTGCGCGGCGTCCCCGAGCAGCCGCGCCGCGTCGCCGAGCCCCTGGTAGCCGGCGGCGACCTTGTCGGGGGTGCCCGCCCGCCGGCCCAGCTCGATGCCGCGCTCGAACCCGGCCCGCGCCGCCTCCGGGTCCCCGCCGCGGATCAGCACGTGCGCCCGCTGGTACAGCAGGTCGGCGGTGTCCTCCAGCGCGCCCAGCTCGCCGACGAGCTCCAGCGCCTCGTCCAGCAGCGCGATCGCGCGGGCGTGGTCGCCGCGCCAGCCGGCCGCCTGGGAGAGGGTGTCGAGCGCGTTGGCGATGCCCCACCGGTCGCCGCAGGCCCGGAACCCCCGCAGCGCCTCGGCGCACGCCTCCTCCGTCGCGGCGATGTCGCCGGCGAACTGGGCGACGAACCCGTCGCTCATCCGGACCAGCGCGCGCGTCCACGGGTCGTCCCCGACCTGCCGGGCGAACATCGCGGCGTCGGTGCGGTCCGGCCCCGCGGTGAGCGCCCACATGACGACCACCGCCGGGTACCGCACCTGCCGGTCGATGCCGCGCAGCAGCGCCGCGGCCCGGTCGAGCCACGCGACCGCGCGCTCGCCCGTGACGCCGCCGGACACCGCGTTGGTCGCGCACAGGACGTACTCCTCGTCCAGCCCCTCCGGCGGGTCGGCGCCGACGGCCTCCAGCAGCTCGGCGGCCAGCGCCGCGCCCTCCACCCGCCCGCGCAGCCACCAGTACCACGACAGGTCCGCGATCATCCGGAGCGCGAGCGCGCGGTCGGCCCGCACCGCCCACCGCAGCGCCGCGTGCAGGTTCCCGTGGTCGGCGGCGAGCAGGTCGAGCCATTCGAGCTGCTCGGCGCCGCGCAGGTGCGGGTCGGCGCGGCGGGCCAGGCCGGCGAAGTACTCCGCGTGGGCGCGCTCGAACCTCTCCCGCTCCCCGGCCTCGTCGAGCCGCTCCGCGCAGAACGCCCGGACCGTGTCCAGCATCCGGTACCGGGTGCCGTCGCTCTGCAGGAGCGATTTGTCGGCCAGCTCGACCAGCGGCTCGTCGGCGTCGTCCAGGCCGCAGACGCCCACGGCCGCGTCCAGCGTGAGCCCGCCGGAGAACACCGTCAGCCGCCGGGCGAGGGTCCGCTCCGCCTCGTCCAGCAGGTCCCAGCTCCACTCGACGACGGCGCGCAGCGTCTGGTGGCGCGGCGCCGCCGCCCGGTTCCCGCGCGACAGCAGCCGGAACCGGTCGTCCAGCCGCGTCGCGACCTCGGCGACCGGCAGCGACCGCAGCCGCGCCGCCGCCAGCTCGATCGCCAGCGGCAGCCCGTCCAGCGCCCGGCAGATCCGCAGGACGGCGCCGGCGTTGCCCTCGTCCACCGCGAACCCGGGGCGCACCGCCTCGGCCCGGTCCAGGAACAGCCGCACCGCCGGATACGCCTGCGTCTCCGCGGCCGGCGTGCCGTCGGGCGGCAGCTCCAGCGGCGGCAGCGGGCGCAGCGCCTCGCCGGTGATCGCGAGCGCCTCCCGGCTCGTCGCCAGCACCCGCAGCCGCGGGCACGCGCTCAGCAGCCGGTGCGCGATCCGCGCGACGGGCGCCACCACGTGCTCGCAGTTGTCCAGGACGAGCAGCACGCGCCGCCCGTCCAGCGCCGTGACCAGCCGTTCCACCGTGTCCGGCGAGGTCTCGCCGGACACGGGCAGCATGCCGCCCTCGCGCAGCCCGAGCGCGCCGAGCAGCGCCTTCGGGACCTCGTCCGCGACGACCGGCGCCAGGTCGACGAAGCAGACCTCGCCGTCCTCCCGGCCCGCCGCCTCGATCGCCAGCCGCGTCTTGCCCGCGCCGCCGGGGCCGAGCAGCGTGACGAGCCGCCCCTCCGCGAGCATCTTCCGGACGCGGCGCAGCTCCTCGTCCCGCCCGACGAAGCTGGTGAGCTGCGCCGGCAGGTTCGGCCTGACCGGCTCGGGCCCGGTCTCGCCGCGCAGGATGCTCAGATGCACCTCGGCGAGCTCCTTCGACGGGTCGGCGCCCAGCTCGTCGGCGAGCACCCGCCGCCCGTCCTCGAACACCGCGAGCGCCTCCGCCTGCCGCCCGCCGCCGTGCAGCGCGCGCATCAGCAGCGCCCGCGCCCGCTCCCGCAGCGGCTGCGCGTCCACCAGGCCGCGCAGCGGCGCGACCGCGGCCTCGGGGTCGCCCGCCCGCAGCCGCGCCTCGGCGAGGCCCTCCACGGCCGCGGCCCGCTCCTCCTCCAGCCGCGCCGCCTGCCCCGCCGCGAACGGCGCGCTCACGTCGGCGAGCGCGGGGCCGCGCCACAGCCCGAGCGCCTCCTCGAACAGCGCGGCCGCCGCCTCCGGGGTCGCGGCGCGCCGCGCTTCGCCGGCGAGCCGCTCGAACCGGTGCGCGTCCACATCGTCGCGCTCGACGCCGATCCGGTACCCGGCGGCCAGGCCCTCCACCGGCGCCGCGTCCCCGAGGCTCCGCCGCAGCCGCGACACCTGCGACTGCAGCGCGTTCGCCGCGCCGCTCGGCGGGTCATCCCCGTAGAGGCCGTCGATGAGCCGCTCGGCCGGGACGATCCGCCCCGCGTCCAGCAGCAGCATGGCCAGCAGCGCCCGCACCGCGGGCCCGCCCACCGGCACGGCCTCGCCGCCGCGCCGGACCTCGACCGCTCCCAGGATGCCGAACCGCATGCCCGGATTCTCCCGCACTACCGTGGTGTCTCCGACCCCGGAGGAGCGCCATGACCGAAATCCAGACCGTCACCGACTTCCTCTCCGCGCTCGAAGACCTCGACATCGACCGGGCCCTGACCTACGCCGCGCCCGGCATGGTCTACCAGAACGTCCCGCTGCCGCCCGCCCGCGGCCTGCCCGCCGTCGAGAAGACCCTGCGCGGCATGGCCCGCTACGGCACCGGCTTCGAGGCCCGGGTCCGCAACATCGCCGCGAACGGGCCCGTCGTCCTCACCGAACGCACCGACGTGCTGGAGAGGGGCTCCTGGCGCGCCGAGTTCTGGGTCTGCGGCACCTTCGAGGTGCACGACGGCCGCATCACCCTCTGGCGCGACTACTTCGACTGGACGACCTTCCTCGCCGCGAGCGCGAAGGGCCTCGGCGGCGTCCTCCTCTCCGCCCTCTCACCCCGCCCGCGCACCAGCCCCCGCTGACGCGCCGCCGTCCGCTTCCGGCCGCGCCGGCCGGGGCCCCGGACGATCTTCCGCAGGCCGCCGTCCGACCGGCCGCGCGGGTCCGGCCGCCGGGCCCGCGCCGCTCCGCCGGCCGACGGCCGGGTGGCGACGGCCCGCGAGCGTTATGGTGCCGTCCAGGGAAACCGGGGTGGGCGGGCCGCCCGCGGGCGGGACTCGGGAGGGTCGGGAAGAGATGGAGCCGCTGCGTCCGGCAGATCCGCAGGCGATCGGCCGCTACCGGCTTGCGGGGCGCCTCGGGTCCGGCGGCATGGGCGAGGTGTTCCTCGGCTACTCGCCGGGCGGGCGTGCGGTGGCGGTGAAGGTCATCCGCCCCGAACTGGCCGCCGACGCGCAGTTCCGCGACCGGTTCGCCCGCGAGGCGGAGGCGGCCCGCAGGGTCGGCGGCTTCCACACCGCGCAGGTGGTGGAGATCGACCTGTCCGCCGACCCGCCGTGGCTCGTCACCGCCTACGTGCCGGGGCCGTCCCTCGCCGCCGTCGTCGCCGAGCACGGCGCCCTTCCGGAACGGTCGCTGCGCGTCCTCGCCGCGGGCCTCGCCGAGGCGCTGGAGGCGATCCACGCCGCGGGCCTGGTGCACCGCGACCTGAAGCCGTCCAACATCCTGCTCGCCTCGGACGGGCCCCGCGTCATCGACTTCGGGATCGCGCAGGCGCTGGAGGGCACCGCGCTCACGGTGCCGGGCGGCTCGGTCGGCACGCCCGGGTTCATGGCCCCCGAGCACGTCCGGGGCGAGGACGTCGGCCCGCCCGCGGACGTCTTCGCGCTGGGCGCGGTCCTGTGCCACGCGGCCGGCGTCCGCCCGTTCGGCGACGGCCCCGCCCACACCCTGCTGTACCGGGTCGTCCACGAGATGCCGGACGTGTCCGAGCTGCCGTCGGGGCTGCGCGACATCGTGTCCTCCTGCCTGGCGAAGGACCCCGCCGCCCGCCCCTCGCCCGCCGAGGTGCTGGCGCGGACCGGGCAGGACGGCGCGGCCGGCCCGATCGGCGAATGGCTGCCCGCCCCGGCGACCCGGATGGTCGACGAATACCGGGCCGAGGCCACGACGACCATGCCGCCCGCCGGGCACACCGCGGCCGCACCGCCCGCGTACGCCCCCGAGTACGCTCCCGCCCCGCCGCCCGGGTACGCCCCCGCCCCGCCGCCCGGGTACGCCCCCGGCCCGTACCCGCCCGCCCCCGCCGCGGTGCCGCCCGCCCGCAGGACATGGCCGCTCTGGGTGGGCATCGGCGCGCTGGGCCTCGCCGCCACCCTGGTCACCGGCCTGCTCATCGCGTCGAATCGCGGCGGCGGCCCGTCCGCCCCGTCCGCCCCCTCGTCCCCGGCGGCGGGCCGGACGCCCGCGGCGCAGCGCTGCTCGTTCGAAGGGCGGCAGGTGACCGATCCGGAGGGCCGCAGCTTCGACACCTGGTCCTGCCGCACCGCGAAGCAGGGGCCGATCTTCCTCGAACCCGCGGCCGGGACGCGCACCGGCTACCTGCGGTCGTCCACCAACTGGTTCGTGTGCCAGACCGAGGGCGCCGCGAACCCCGAGGGCACCGGGACCACCTGGCTCTACACCCAGGGCGACGACCGCTACCGGAACCAGGGCTGGGGCTGGTACCCGGCCTCCTCGGTCTCGCCGACCTGGCGCGACCAGCCCGTCCCCGACATCCCCGACTGCACCTTCTAGGACGCGAACCCCGCACGATAACGCAAACTTGCCAGTATTTCCTGTCACGGTTGATACAAGTAACGGCGCCCGGGTTTGCGGGACCATGCCGGACATGAGACGCGCATGGATGCTCGGAGCCGTCGCCGTCCTCCTCACCGGCCTGGCCGCCCCCGCCGACGCGGCCGAACGCCCGTGGCGGACGACGGAGCCCCCGCCCCGCCTCTGGCCCGAGAGCGGCCTGACCGGCGTCACCGCGCCCGGCCCGCAGGACATCTGGGCGGCCGGCTTCGAAGGCCACGCCTGCGTGGACTGGTCGTGGCCGGGCTTCGGAGCGGGCACCATCTGCAGCTCCAACGCGATCGTCCGCCAGTGGAACGGTTCCTCCTGGCAGAACCGCAACCCGCCCGGCGTGTGGAACCTGGAGCCCGTGGACATCGACGCGCTCCCCGGGAACGTCTGGCTGTCCGGAGCCAAGGGCGGCGGGGGCTATCTGGCCCACTGGGACGGATCCCGCTGGTCGCAGATCCAGCTCCCCGAGGCTTGCGAAAGCTCCCACTACATCCAGGTGGAGGCCGTCGACGACGGCGTCTGGGTGAGCAACGGCTGCCTCGCGAGATGGCGGAACGGCACCTGGACCACCTACGACACCGGCGTGTTCGTCCACGCGGTCTACACGGTGAGCGACACGGAGCTCTGGGCGGCCGGCAGCGTCCTCGGCCCCTTCCGTCCCGCCATCGTCCGATGGGACGGTGACTCCTGGGAGGTCCCGGACGTCCCCGAGGGCTACACCGACCTTGTGACCGCGGGCCCCGGCACCGTCCTGCTCAGCGGCCCCGGCAAGGACGACCTCATGCTCCGCACCGGCGGCGCCTGGACCGCCATACCGAAACCGCCTTCCGCCCACATCGGCTACCGCGTCGGCGACGACGGCTCCCTGTGGACCGGCTCCGACCCGACCGAGCCGGGCGCCGTCTTCTACCGCTTCGACGGCGAGACCTGGCAGTCAACCCCCATGCCCGCCCAGACGGGCACGGGCTCCCGCAACCGAGGCGGCTTCGACCTCGCCCCTGTCTCCGGCACGAACGGCGCCATGGTCGCCGTGGGCACCGCCCCGGGCGGCGGCCCCCTGACCATGACCAACGCCTCCTGACCCCTCAAGGCCGGGCCGTTCGCCTTCGTGAGTTGCGAGGCGGCGGGCGTGGGCGATCGGCAGGGGGTGCCGGCGGGCGAGAGGGCGCGAGGCCCGGCTGCGCCCGCCGGACGCGTGGTCAGGTCAGGGACGGGAGCGCACGCGGCGCCTCCGCCGGCATCAGTAGCGGAGCGGCCAGAGAAGAGGGCCGCAGACGTGCCACTCGAACTCGGGGCCGTGGTAGATGTGCTGCAGGTGCGCGACGTACCAGAGCACCACGTCCTTCCCGTCCACCGACTCGCCCGTGACGTGCTGGTAGATCTCGTCGTCGAAGCGGGATCCCAGGCGTCCCTTGAGGTCCTCGGAGGCGCGGTAGGCGACCGCGGCGCCCTCGATCCGGCCGAAGGAGTCGCTCTTGCCGTCGAACTCCCCGCGGTTGAGGAGGTAGCCGAGGCCGGACTGCTTGTTGATCACGGCCCACGACCGGTTCCAGAACCAGAACGCCTCCTCGCCCCGGATCGGTCTCCAGCCGGGGCCGTAGCCCCAGTTCGTGGTCTGGCCGGGGTCGTGCTCCAGCGGCAGGTTGTTGGACGCTCCGCCGATGTCGAAGTCGAACCGCCAGTAGACGTGGTGCTGGTGGGTGGCGTTGTGCTGCAGGCCCGCGCTGTGCAGCTGCGGCTGGATGAGCCCGTCGTCGCGGAAGAACCACCGGTTGACGATGTGGTACCTGCTGATGACGTGGTAGCTCTCCACGACCAGGTGGCGGTGGCCCGACTGCACGTGCTCGTACACCTTGACCGGCACCCGCATGTTCCCGATGCCGAGCTGGTCCTTGTAGGGGCCCGCGCCGGAGTCGTAGTGGACGCGGATCATCGGCAGGCTCGCCTTGTGGAGGACCTTGATCCCCTTGAAGTACACGTCCCGGAAGGCGATGGCCTCGGTGTCGCCGTCCACGAGCTCCCACAGGAACGTCCACTTGGGGGCCTCGGGAGGCCAGCTGACCCGGCCGTAGACGGTCATGAGGCCGACTCCGTGATCAGGCCGGCCTTGACGACCTCGCGCGCGCTCAGGTCGACGATGGCGAAGGCGGTGGGCACGTAGCGGTCCGCGGGCCCGAAGCGCACGTCGACGAGCCGGTGCCCGTGGCGCGGGCTCTGCGCGTTCACGTCCTCGACGATCAGCCCCACGCCGGTGGCGATGTCGATCCCGGCCTCGGACAGGACGCCGTGCTCGCGCACGAGGTCCAGCGCGTCGCTCAGCTCGGAGTCGGTCACCGGCGGCTGGTAGCGCTCGACGCGGACGTCCTGCACCGCCCTGCGCACGGGATCGACCTCGACCTCCACGACGGCGTCGTCGGTGTAGTCGTAGATGATCACCAGCGGGTGGTCGGTTTCGCGGTCCTTCGCCCGCGTTCCGATGTCCAGGATCTCGTAGCGCTTGTCCCGCAATTTCGCGGCGACCCTTTCGGAGGCGAGCGCCAGGTCCGCCGCCCGATGGCGGCTTTCGTCCGGAATTCTGGGTTCGAGCGTCTCGAACTCGACGGGTGTGCGGTCGGCCGGGTGAAGGTACCGGCTGAATTCCGGGACGTCGACGAATGGCGGATCGACGACCGGCCCGAAATTGGGGACCTCGGCACTGAACAGGCCGGGTGGCGGCAGTGATTCACGAGAATATTGTTCCTCGCCGGGCATGGCTGTCCTCTCTATTTGGGAATTGCGTCGATTCATTTCGGTCGGTACCCGCGGCGATGAGCCGCCACCCCGGCCTTGGCCAGGACTTTTCGCGGGCACGATCAAGAATCGACTCATGTTGAGAGTCGCCGCAGAAATGACTAATTCATGGGTCCGCGCGGAAAGACGCGGGGCAGTGCGCCGGGCGGCAGGCCGTCGGGAACTGCCCGGAATCCCCCGCTCGCTCGGAAGCTCGGGCTCCTTCAGGGAGTGGACGTCTCGATGAACTTCACGAGCGGGGTGAAGAGGCGGCCGCGGTGTGCGGGGTCGTCGCCGGTGAACCGGGCCAGGACCCGGTCGAACCTGGCCTGGTCGCGGGTCTCCCAGGTCCACGACTCGGGCCAGCCGGACGGGTCGCGGTGCAGGTCGCCCTCGTCCAGGAGGAGGAAGCGGTCGCGGAGGGCGTCGAGGAGGGCGTCGACGATCCGGGCGGTCACCGGGGAGCGGCGGACGTACGCCTCCGGGTCCCCGGTGCCCGCTTCCCGGGCCAGCCGGTGGACGGCCCGGACCGCCGAGCCGATCAGTTCCGCCGCGCCCGCGTCGGCCGTCCCCAGGACGTGGGCGAGCGGGAACCGCCCGCCGCCGGCCAGGAGGAGGTCCCGGACCGCCGGTTCCGGGTGCCCGTCCAGCACGGCGCGGGCCGCCTCCACGACGTTGTCGCGGAGGCGGCCGGCGATCTCGTCGCGTCCGGCGAAGACGACGGTGGCGCGCATGTCGCGTCCCCGGGTCAGCGGTCGCCGGGGACGGAGCCGCCGGACCGCACCGGGTCGTGCGGCCCGATCGCCTCGGGCGCGGCCGCGTATGGCTGGGTCATCTGGTTCTCCGGAGGTCAGGCGGCGATCCCGCCGGGGGCGTCGCGAGGGGCGTCGTGCCACGCGCGCAGGAACGCCTCGACGAGGCCCTCGGCGCGGGGGCGGATGTCGAACGGCTCGGTGACGTTGCGGCGGGCGATGGATGCGAGGGAGTCGGCGGTCTCGTTGAGCGGATGCCCGGAGTGCCCTTTGACGTGCGCGAACGCCAGCCCGGGGCGCCCGGCGACGCGGCGGGCCAGCCGGACGAGGGACGGCGGGCCGGCGGGGCGGTCGCGCAGGTCGTAGCCGGCCGGCATCAGCCCGGTGTCGCCGCGCCGCCAGGCCCGCAGGAAGCGCAGCGCCGGGAGGCTGTCGAGCAGCAGCCTCAGCTCCGGGCCGTCCCCGATCCGGTCGAGCAGCAGGCCCACCGCCCGCAGCTCGCCGACCAGCACCCTGCTGGGGCCGGTCGGGTCCTGCGGGCCGGACGCCCAGCCGCGCATGCCCCACCGGCCGTCGCTGACGACGTAGCCGATCCCGCAGGCGCCGCGCTTCCAGCTCGCGTCGGTCGCGGCGACGAGCCCGTCCCCGGGCCACCCGGGCACCCGCCCCTCCACCGGCGTCCGGCCCCCGCGCGGACGCGGCGGCAGGTGCGGGCAGCCCGGGTGGTGCTCTCCCGCGTCGACGTAGTGCTCGGCCTCGGCGGCGAGCATCTCCGCGATGCGGTCGTCGCCGTTCCGGACGGCGGCGAAGCACAGCCACAGCAGCCGCCTGGCCACCCCGCAGCACGCGCACATTCCGGCCCGCGTCGCGCAGGCCCGTAAACGCTGCGTCCGCGCGGCGAGGCCGGGCGGCGCCTCGCGCTGCGCGTCGTCGAACTCCCGCAGCGGCATCGTCGGGACGTGCATCGCTCATCAACTCCGCTCTGATCAGGGGGAAGCGGAACTTCTGTACACAGCAAACCACACGAGAGCCTGTGAACGCAATCAACCCAAGAATTTATGCGCGCGGAAGTGAGGTCGGAGATGCCGGTCACGGGTGACGTGAACCAGATCAACCGGCGTGATAGGCGCTAGGGTGAGGTCATCGTGCACGTCGGCTGATGGGAGTGCTGGTGTCGAACGATGCGACGGTGACCGCGGCGGACATCGCCCGCCTGGCCGCGGTCGGCCGCGCGGCCGTGAGCAACTGGCGCCGCCGCCACGACGACTTCCCGCAGCCCGTCGGCGGGACGGCGGTCAGCCCGACGTTCTCCCTCGCCGAGGTGGAGGAGTGGCTCCGCGGGCAGGGGAAGCTGGCCGACTCGCCCGTCCGCGAACGCGTCTGGCAGACCCTCCGCGCCGCCGCCTCGGGGGACATGGAGCTCGCCGACGTCCTCACCTTCGCCGGCGCTTTCCTGCTGCGGCTCCGCACCGAGCCCGGCCGCTGGGCCGGCCTGGCGGACGCACCGGACGACGAGGTCGCCGCCGCCCTGCCCGAAGCCGTCCGCGCGCTGCCCGAGACCGTCCGGGGGCCGGCCGGGGCCGGCCTGGCGCCGCCCTCGTCCGCCCCGCTGGTCCGCGCCCTGTCCCAGCTCGTGGACGAGCTGGGCGTCGCCGAGACGTTCGAGTTCCTGCGCACCCGCTACCTGGAGCACCACAGCCGCCGCGTGTACCTGACGCCGGAACCGGTCGTGCGGCTGATGCTCGAACTCGGCGGCCCCGCGCGCACGGTGCTCGACCCCGCCTGCGGGACGGGCACGTACCTCAAGGCCGCCCAGGAGATGTTCAAGGACGCCGAGCGGCTCCTCGGGCAGGAGATCGACGACACGACCGCGCGCATGTCCGCGATACAGCTCGCGCTGCGCGGCGCCCCGGCCGAGGTCTGCGCCGGAGACTCCCTCCTCGCCGACGCCTTCCCCGGACGGACGGTCGACCTTGTCGTCTCCAACCCGCCCTTCAACGACCGGGGATGGGGCTACGAGCAGCTGACCGGCGACCCGCGCTGGGAGTACGGGCTCCCGCCGCGCATGGAATCCGAACTGGCGTGGCTCCAGCACGGTCTCGCCCACGTCGAGCCAGGGGGCCATGTCGTCCTGCTCATGCCCCCGGCTGTCGCGAACCGTCGTTCCGGACGCCGTGTCCGTTCCGAACTGCTCCGCCGCGGGACGCTGCGTGCCGTCATCGGCCTGCCCCCGGGCGCGGTGCCGAACATGGCGGTCGCCTTGGCGGTGTGGGTTCTCCGCCGTCCGTCCCCCGGGGACACCCCGGCGGACGATGTCCTGATGGTCGACACTTCGGCCGACCCCGAGAACTTCCGCAAGACGGCCCTGGACGCGTGGCGCCGCTACGAGAAGGGCAAGCCCGTCAACGCCGACTCCGGTGTCGTCGTGCGCATCATCGACCTGCTGGACGACGAGGTCGACCTGACCCCCGCCCGCTACCTGCCGCAGCGGAGCGCGCCCAGGGGCGAGGGCTCGTTCGTCGCCGCGCGCGACATCCTGGAGAAGAAGGTCGCGGAGCTGCCGCGAGTGGCCGCAGAGTTGTCGTCCCTAGTGCAGACCTCCGCGCCGGCCGACGTCCCCATGACGACGGTGGGTGAACTGGCCAAGGCAGGTGTGCTGCAGGTTCTCCGGCCCCCCGCCAAGGTGCGGATGGGCGGGGGGAACGTGCCCGTCCTCACCCTGGACGACCTCGCGGCAGGGCGGGAACCCTCGGGGAGGGCCGCACCGGACGACGACCATGTGCGCCTTGAGAGCGGCGACGTCGTCGTGTCGCTCGCCGCACGCCATCCGGTGGCGCGGGTGATCACCGAGCCTGGCGCGGTGCTCGGCACGGGCCTGGCCCTCGTGCGCGCGGAACCGTCCCGGACCGACCCCGACTTCATCGCCGGCTGGCTGCTGCTGGGCGCGCGGGGCGCCGCGCTGCGCAGCTCGACCTCGTCCGCGCGCTTCGACGTGCGCCGCGCCCGGCTGCCCCGCCTCACCCTGGACGAGCAGGTCGAACTCGGCAGGGCGTTCCGCAAGCTCACCGAGCTCGAGGCCGCCCTCCGGGAGACGTCCCGCCTCGGCGCCGACGTCCTGCGCCTCGGCCTCGAAGGGCTCGGCGCCGGGACGCTCCGCCCGTCCGGCTGACGCGCCGCCGCCGCGCCGCACGGCGGTTCGGGCCGCTTCCGCGGGCGCCCGCCGCCCGCCGGGCGACGCCGGTACGCTGCCTGCACGGGCAAGTGGAGGTGGGCGTTGCGACGGGGCGATCTCCTCGGAGAACGCGAACGGTACGAGCTCGATCAGGCGATCGGGCGCGGCGGGATGGGCGAGGTGTGGCGCGCCTACGACCGCTTCCTCGACCGGCGCCTGGCCGTCAAGTTCACCCGCGTGTCCGACGAGTCGCTCGTCGGCCGGTTCGAGCAGGAGGCCCGCAGCACGGCCTGGTTCGAGCATCCGGGCGTCCCGACCGTGTACGACTTCGGCAGCCACGACGGATGCTTCTACCTGGTGATGCAGTACGTCGAGGGCACGACCGTCGACCACGTCCTGGACGCCGAGGAGCGCCTCTCCGTCTCGTGGGCGTCGCTGATAGCCGCCCAGGTGTGCGCGGTGCTGAACGTCGCGCACCAGCGTCCTCTCGTGCACCGGGACCTCAAGCCCAGCAACCTGATGCTGTGCCCGGACGGATCGGTCAAAGTCCTCGATTTCGGTGCGGCGGTGGGTCTCGGGCCAGGCGATGTACGCCGCACCACCACCGGCCTCGGCGCCCCCTACACGCCCGGGTACACGGCCATGGAGCAGGTGTACGGCAGCCCCAGCCCGCAGAGCGACCTGTACTCGCTCGGCTGCGTCCTCTACGAGATGCTGTCCGGCCGCCAGGTCTTCCCCGGGAAGACGCCCTACGAGGTGCTGCGCCGCCATGAGGAGGAGCCTCCGACCTCGCTGCGCGTCCTGCGCCCGGACGTTCCGCCCGCGCTCGACGCCCTCGTCATGCAGCTCCTCGCCAAGCAGCCGGGCGACCGCCCGGCCAACGCCGACGAGGTATACCACCGCCTCCTGGAGTTCGTCTCGTCCCTGGAGCCGCTGCCGGGAATCGTGGACACGTTCGTCCCGCCGCACCTTTACTCGACCGCCGTCAGCCGCATCCGGATCACCGGCACGGCACCCGTGGCCCGTCCCGAAGAACCGGTGGAACTGCCCACGTTCGACGAGGTCGTCCAAGCGCGCGCGGAAGCAGGCGACCTGGCGGAGGAGGGCCGCTACACCCAGGCGGCGGAACTCCTGTCCGGCCTGACCGAACCCGCTCGCCTGGCCCTGGGGGAGGACGACCCCGAGTACATGGGTCTCCGCCTGGATCTCGCAGAGGCCCTCTTCCAGGGCGGTGACTACCGCCGCGCCGTCTACGCCTACCGCGCCGCCGCCGTGACCCTGTCGGAGTTCTACGGGCCGGACGACCCGCAGGTGCTGAACTGCCGCGAACAGGAGGCGGTCAGCCAGGCCCACCTCGGCGCAACCGACACCGCCCTCGCCCACCTGCAGGAACTCCTGGACGACGTCTCCCCGGGCAGCCCCTACGACGCCCTGACCCTGCGCATCCGCGAACGCGTGGCCCGCCTGAAGCTGGCCGCGGGCCGCACGGACGAGGCCCACAAGGAGCTCACCGACCTCCTGGCCGACATAACCGGCCTGTACGGCGACGACCACCCGCAGGCGGTCGGCCTGCGGACCCTCCTGTACGACCTCAGCCAGGCAGGAACGGGCTAGGCGACCCCGCGTACGACACATAGAGATGGTCGCGCGCTCGCGTGCACGCCACGAACAGCAGGCACCGCTCCTTCTGGACGTCCTGCGCGTGCGCCTTCGGGTCCTCGTCCTCGGGCGTGATCGCCTGCGCCGAGGGAAGCGAGTTCTCATCGGCGCCGATGACGGCGATGCACCGGAACTCAAGGCCCTTCATCCGGTGCATGGTCCCGACCTGCACGCCCGCCGACTTGCTGGGCACCTGGTATGCGGGGACGCCCTGCTCCTTCAGCCGCTTGACGGCCTTCTTCACGACCCACCCGTACCGATGCGCGACCCCGATCGCGCTGGGCTCCACCCCGTCGTCGAGCCAGCTCCGGACCTGCGCGACGAGCCCGTCCAGCTCCGCGTCCGCGTCCGGGTAGGCCCTGACCACCGGCCGCCGCCCGTGGATGGGGGAGCGGTACCCGTCCAGCGTGTCCGCGGAGTCATCGAGGCCCTGGGCCGGTGAGAGCCCCAGGAGCGGCACCGACCAGGCGAGGATCTCCTGCGTGGTCCGATAGTTGATCTTCAGTTTCGTGCTGCGGCCGCGCACGTTGATGCCGAGGCTCGTCAGCGAGACGTGGCTGTCGTAGATCCGCTGGTGCGGGTCCCCGACGACGAACAGGTCGTCCGGCCCCACGGGCACCAGCCGGCGCAGCAGCCGCCACTGCGTGGGGTGGATGTCCTGGGCCTCGTCGACGATCACATGGTCGTACTCGGGCCCCTCCACCAGATCCGCCGCCTCGTTGGCGAGCTGCGGGAATGTCGACTTCCCTTCCGCGGCGAGCCCGTCCACCACGTGCCGGACCGCCCGCCACACCACCGACCGCTGCGCCTTCCCCAGCGGGACGCCGCGCCCCGTCCGCGTGCACGCGAGGTAGCCCTCCTCGCTCTCGATCTCCTGAGCGAGGATGATCTGCTCCCATTCCCGGTCGAGGAAGGACGGCGAGAACGGCGTCCCGTCCGCCGCCTCCTCCCACAGCGGGTCGAGCACGTCCGGACCGGCGATGACGGGCTTGTGATGCCGCCCCACGATTCCGTAGGAAACGGAGTCCACGTTCTTCACGTGAATCCGTTCCCGCACCTCCGGATCGTCCACGAGCAGCCCAAGCTGCTTCTCCAGCGCCTCCGCCAGGTTCCGCGTGAACGTGGTCAGCAGAACGCGCCCGCCTTTGGACGCGAGGAACTTCGCCCGGTGCAATGCCGTGACGGTCTTCCCCGTACCGGCCCCACCGGTCACCTGGGCCGGCCCGCTGTACGAGGCCCGGAGCGCCACGCGGCTCTGCACCGGATGCAGGAAAATCCGCCAAGTGTCGAAAGGATGGGCCAGCACCTCGCGCAGTTCTTCGGGCCCGTTGACGAAGACGACCTTGCCCGGCGTCCTGCGCATCGCGGTGACCAGGTCGTCGGGATCGACGGCCGCCGGCTTTTCCTCCACCGGCAGGCACTGCGCGACCTCTTCCCACGCCTGCTGCACGTTCATGCCCTGCGCCAGCGCCAGCAGAGCGATGTACTGCGGCTCGGGAAGCAGTTTCTCCATCGCCTGCAGATGGGCCTCTTCGGTCAGCAGCTTGACGACCGGGATCAGCTCCTCATCGATCCCGAGCCGCACCAGATCTCTGTCGAACACATGGCCCAGCAGCCGGTAGTTCGTCCCCTCCGCGACCTTCTCCAGCGCCGGCGACATCTCCTCGATCGCGACCTGGTCCCGCACCTCCAGCACGCCGATCGCCTGGTTGACCGAGAACTTCCGGCTCCTCGCCCACGCGATCGCGTCGTCATGCGCCATCACGGCGAGCAGGCAGTACACGTCGCCCTTCTCCGGCGCCAGCACCACCCCGCGCCAGAACTGGTCGATCCGGATCGTCCGGATCCGCGGGTCCTTGGCGTTGTTGAGCTTCTCCAGGTGCAGCCCCGCATGGGTGTGCTCGGCGAACTTCGCGATCGCCGCCTCCACGCCCTTGCGCACTTTCGGCTCCAACTTGGCGTACTGCGGCATGAACGAATCCGCAATAGCAAGCTGAGCCACCCCGCACCGTCCTTCCACCAGCCCTGACACGCTGTCAGGTCCGAACATCCTAGGAGCCCCCGGCCTCCGAGAAGATTGAACCCCGTACAACCCCCCGGCCGCCTCCGGACAACCCCGGAACTCGACCACCACGGCGGAGGCCCTCGACGAATCACCCGATGCCGGTGGACGCCGCCGGCTCGGCAGGGCATCCTCTTCGTTCGCCCGCTGATCCTCTCGCCCGCTGATCGTCAGACGGCGCGGCCATCGACCATGGCGCTCGGCAGGACGAGTGCGGAGGTCACGATGAGCGGCGGCTTGGTGGACATCTGGGCCTGCCGGTCGAGCAGCGCCAGCCGGCCGCGGAGCCGCTGGTCGATCTCGACCGCCTTGCGGCGGAGGCTCTCCGACGACTGCTTCGGCTTCTCGCCGGCGCGCTCCCTGTCCGCCGCGGCGGCCGCCTCGGCGAGGAGCCGGTCGCGTTCCCCTTCGAGCCGCCCGGTGACGAGTTCCCGGGTCCGGGCCAGCTCGGCCGACCGCCGGGTCCGGACCTCGGCGAGATACGCCGGCAACCGGTGGGCGATGATCCAGCTCTTCGCGCGCTCTTCGGCGTCGGCCGGCCACGGCAGCGCCTTCGCCCTGCTCACCGCGGGCGAGTCCGGGGCGGCGGCGTGGTCCAGGTACGGCGCCGGCCCGGCGGGGACGACCGTTCCGGACCTGTCGACGTAGGCATGGCCGAAGCGCCGGGCGATGGAGGCGCCGGTGCCGTCCGCGACCTCCTCGACGACGCCGACGAGGAGGTGCGGCTCCCGCAGCGCCGGGGACACCAGAACGGTGCCGGCGTTCAGGGCGCCGCCGAGGTGCCGGAGCGTCTGCTCCATCACCGCGTCGTGCAGCGGATGCCCGGGGGCGAGCAGGTCGACGTGCGCGGAGCCGTCCGGCGGGACGAGGGACAGGTCGAACGCGACCCGCTCGTAGCGGCCGAAGACGGGACCTCGCCCGCCCGCCCGGATGTGAGGGGGGACGTCGACGATCTCGTACTGCCCTCGCCCGCGCTGGACCATGCGCCCGCCGAGCCTGGCGAACGCCTCCTTGAAGGCCGCCTCGACGTGGTGGGGCCGGAGCCTGCGGGCGCGGGCGTCGTCCATCGCCGCCCGCAGCTCGGCGAGGTCGGCGTCGGCGAGGTGCTCCGCCGCCAGCGCCCGCTCGGCGAGCAGCTCCCGGAGGCCGTCGCCGACCGAGTGGTCGATGACCTGGTGCATCCTGGCCTTCACCTCGGGGCGTTCGCCGTACTGGACGGCCTCCATGAGGAGGTCCCGGAGCGGGGTCTCCGTGAAGGCCTCGCCGAGGACGTCGAAGACCCTGCCGCCGTACGCCCGCCGCTGCTCCTCGATCTTGAGGAGCAGCCGGGTGAAGACCTCGCCCTCGCGCGTGTTGGACGCGACGAGGTTCCACAGCCGGCAGACCTCCTCCTGGCCGATGCGGTGGATGCGGCCGAACCGCTGCTCGATGCGGTTGGGGTTCCACGGCAGGTCGTAGTTGACCATCAGGTGGGCGGCCTGCAGGTTCAGGCCCTCGCCGGCGGCGTCGGTGGCGACCAGGACGCGGCAGCCGGGGTTCCGGGTGAACTCCTCGGTGATCCGGCGGCGCTCGATCCGGGGGACGCCGCCGTGGATGGCCGCGACGGCGCCCGGCGCGCCGATCAGCGAGCCGATGCGCGCGGTCAGGTAGCCGAGGGTGTCGCGGTGCTCGGTGAAGATGATGAACTTCCGCGGCCTGCCGTCCGCGTCCGTGGTGAGCGCGTTGTCCCGCAGGATCGCGGACAGTTCGGCCCACTTGCGGTCGGTGCCCTGGCGCCGGACCCGCTCGGCGGCCGCGGTCAGCTCGGCGAGCTCCCGCAGTTCGGCGTCGAGTTCGGCGACCGTCTGCGCGGCGGTGGCGGCGTCGAGCAGTTCCTCTTCGAGTTCCTCGACCTCCCCGGCGCTGTACTCGTCGGCGTCCAGCCCTTTCAGGTCGAGCGGGGGCTCGGCCTCCCGGTAGGTGCCGTCGAGGATCTCCTGCCTCTTGCGCTGCAGCCGCGCCGACCTGCGGACGAGGCTCCGGTAGATCGCCTCGGGACTGGACGCCAGGCGCCGCTGGAGGACCGTCAGCGCGAACCCGACCGTGTTCCGCCGCTTCCCGCCGACCCGCTCGGCCCGGTTCATCCCTTCGCGCACGTAGGACGTGACCCGCTCGTAGAGGTCGTACTCCAGCTCGGTGAGCCGGTAGGGGACGGTCTCGGCGATCCGCTCCGGGAACAGCTTCCTGCCCTCGAAGGTCAGCAGATCCTCCTTGATCATGCGGCGCATGATTCCGCCGGTGTCGGCGGGCGCCCTGCTCCTGCCCTCGAACCTGTCCCGGTCCAGCAGGGTGAGGAAGAGCTGGAAGTCCTCCTCCTTGCCCGAATGCGGGGTCGCGGTCATCAGCAGCAGGTGGCGGGTCAGGCCGCCGAGCAGCTCGCCGAGCTGGAACCGCTTGGTCTTCTCCACCCTCCCGCCGAAGTAGTGGGCCCCCATCCGGTGCGCCTCGTCGACGATCACCAGGTCCCACTCGGTCTCCTTCAGCAGCCCCTGCAGCCGCTCGTTGCGGGACAGCTGGTCCATACGCGCGATGAGCAGCGGGTTGCGCTCGAACGCGCCGGCTCCGGCGTGGGCGTCGGCGAGCTGGTTGGTCAGGAGGGCGAACCGGAGGCCGAACTTGAAGAACAGCTCGTCCTGCCACTGCTCGACCAGCCCGCCCGGCGCGACGATCAGGCAGCGCTTCACGTCGTCGCGCAGGATGAGCTCCTTGGCGTAGAGCCCGCCCATGATCGTCTTGCCGGCGCCCGGGTCGTCGGCCAGCAGGAACCGCAGCGGCGTGCGCGGCAGCAGCTCCCCGTACACCGCCCGGATCTGGTGCGGCAGCGGCCGCACGTCGCTGGTCGTGACCGCGAGCATCGGGTCGGACAGGCCCGCCAGCGTGATGCGCTGCGCCTCCGCCGCGAGCCGGAAGTCCCGTGCGGGCGCGTCGAAGGCGCGGCCGCCGGACCGCGCGACGCGGAGCCCGCCCTCGTCCTTCCGGAAGACCACCCGCTGCCCGAGGGAGCCGTCCGCCGCCTTGTAGGTGAGTTCGAGCGCATCGGCGCCGTGCCACTGCACGGCGATGACGGTCAGCACCTCGGCGGGGATGAGCCCCTCGATGCGCAGGCCCGGCTCAAGCTCCTCAAGCAGCACTGAAGACTCCCTGGCGGACGGCGGGCGGCCGCTACTCTGAGATCCGGCAAGTCAGGTTCCGGGCCCAGTGTCGGCGTTCGGGGCTCATCTCCGCAAAGACCTACCGACGCTCTGGCATGGAACGAAACGAACGACAGCACCTCCGCGGCGCACGCGACGAGGTCGCCGGCTGGGCCGGCCGGGCCCGCGCCGTCCTCGCGCACCGCGACGAGATCGCCTCGGCCGCCGACAGTGCCGCGGGGGCGCTCCGCCGGGCCGTCGTGAACGTCGGATGGGACGGGACGGTCGCCTGGCGCGCCATGCCGCTGCGCCCGGCCGACGGCCGGCTCCTGGCGCAGACCGCCCGAGCGCTGCACCAGCCGCCCCTGGCGCCCGGCGAGGAGGAGACGCTCCGCCGTCTCGACTCCGAGGTCGCGCGAGCGCTGCACGACGCGAAAGCCCTGTTCGGCGCCCGGCGGCTTCTCAGCGGCCGAGCCAAGCGCGATACGGGCGAGGGCGCGGCGCGGTTCCTCTGGGCCTACCGCGCGTGGGGCGCCTCCGCCGGTGTCCCGCACCTTCTGCAGCGCCTCGGCTCGCCGCCCAACGGGATCGCCCAGGTCGACGTCGCCGACGCGCTCGCCGACTGGGTCGGCCTCGGCCCGCGGATCGCGGACCTGGGGCAGCCGATGGAGGTCGTCCCCCGCACGGTGGTCGCGGACCTGCCGGACTCGATCAGAGCCATCGAGGCCGCGCTCCGGGACGAGGCCCGCTTCCGCGCGGCCGCCGTGTCCGCCGGGCAGGCCGTCCGCATGTCCGAGACCCGGCGCATGCTGGCGGACATGCCGGTGGAGCGCCTCAAGGACGCCACACGTGACCGGCTACGCATCGGCCCCCTGACCGACGCGGGGTTCACCACCGTCCAGTCCGTGCTGGATTTCGGCGCCCGGCTGGAGCACCTGCCCGGCATCGGACCCACCACGGCCGCCCGGATGCGCGGCGCCGCGCAGACGCTGTGGCAGGTCACCTACGACGAGATGCCGGTCCGCATCGACATCAAGAACCGCACCGCCGAGACGACCGAGCTGCTCCGCCGCCTCGGGGCGTGGGACGCCGTGCGCGGGACGAAGGGCGCCACGACCGACATCGCGCGCGCCCGAGCGCTGGCGCCGCTCGCGTCGGCTCTCACCGCCGACGTCAGTCACCTCATCGTCTTCGCCGCCGGCTCGCAGCTCGCGGACTTCCGGGAGACGGTCGCCGCGGTCGGCCGCCGCGCCCGCTCCGTCACGGGCGCGGGCGGCGCGGCGCCGGGCGACCCCTGGGACGACTTCACGAGCCGTCCCGCCGACTATTTCGCCATGCTGTCCGAGCTGGGCTTCCTGACCGAGGACGAGCAGAAGGCGCATGGGGACCTCCCCGACGACATCGTCGAAGCGGTCCGCCGCCTCCAGCTCGACACCGAGTACCTGTCGGCGTCACTGCGCGGCTACCAGAGCTTCGGCGCGCGATTCGCGCTCGTCCAGCGCAAGGTGATCATCGGCGACGAGATGGGCCTGGGCAAGACCGTGGAGGCCCTCGCCGTCCTGGCCCACCTGCGGGCCAAGGGCCACCACCATTCGGTCGTGGTGTGCCCGGCGGCGGTGGTGACCAACTGGGTCCGCGAAATCTCCGCGAAGTCGTCGCTCCGCCCCCACCGGGTGCACGGGCCGGGCCGCGAGGGCGCGGCACGCGACTGGGCCCGCAACGGGGGAGTGGCGGTGACCACGTTCGAGACGCTCGCCTGGTTCGAGAACGCCGCCCCGATGCCCGGCCTCGGCTGCGTCGTCGTCGACGAGGCCCACTACATCAAGAACCCGTCCGCCAACCGCACCCGCCGGACGAGGCGCGTGATGGACGCCGCCGACCGCGCGCTCCTCCTCACCGGAACCCCGCTGGAGAACCGCATCGACGAGTTCCGCAACCTCGTCGGCTACCTGCGCCCCGACCTGCTGGTGGACGCCGAGGAACTCGCGCCGCGCCGCTTCCGCCGCCAGGTGGCGCCGGCGTACCTGCGGCGCAACCAGGAAGACGTGCTCACGGAGCTGCCCGAACTCGTCGAGGTCGAGGAATGGCTCCCGATGTCGCACGAGGACTCCCTCGCCTACCGGAAGGCCGTCTCCGAGGGCAACTTCATGACGATGCGGCAGGCGGCGATGCTGCAGAACACGTCAGAGAAGGTCCAGCGGCTCATCGAGATCGTCGCCGAAGCGGAGGACAACGGACGCCGCGTCATCGTCTTCTCCCATTTCCGCGCGGTGCTCGACAGGCTGGTTCAGGTGCTTCCAGGCGAGGTCTTCGGCCCGCTGACCGGCTCGGTGCCCGCCGCCGCGCGGCAGTCGATAGTCGACCGGTTCTCCGCGGCCGGCCACGGCGCCGTCCTCGTCGCCCAGATCGTCGCCGGAGGCGTCGGCCTGAACATCCAGGCCGCCTCGGTGGTCGTCATCTGCGAACCCCAGCTGAAGCCCACGACCGAATGGCAGGCGATCGCGCGGGCGCACAGAATGGGGCAGCTCGAATCAGTGCAGGTCCACCGCCTCCTGTCCGAAGAAGGAGTCGATCTGCGCGTCACCGAGATCCTCGCCCGCAAACGGGAGCTGTTCGACGAGTTCGCGCGCATCAGCGAGACCGCCGCCAGCGCCCCCGAAGCCGTCGACATCTCCGAAGCCGACCTGGCCCGCGAGGTCATAGCCGCCGAACGCGAACGCCTCTTCTCCCAGCCTCCCCCGCCCCCGTAGGGGCGCCGCGTGCACGAGACCGCGCGCACCCACGACGCCCGGCTCCCACCCTGACCGTCACCGCCGGCATCGACAGGCCGGTCACCCTTGCTCCGCCACCGCCGGCTGCCCGCTCGCCGGCGCGCGGATCGTCCCTTGGACGTCGACCCGCCCCGGGCGGTCATGGATCTCAGCCGGTGCCGGGGTGGTCGGCCTCCGACCGGTAGGACGGGTGGTCCTCGTCGGCGATTCGGGCCATGTGAAGCGGGACGGGCCAGCGCGTGCGGCCGTCCCAGGAGACCGGCTGCGCGCACAGCCGGGCGGCGAGCGACACGGCGGCCTCCTCCGGGAGCCGCCCGGCTCGCGCGACCACGAACTCGGTGCCCGTGAACGAGTGCCACGGCTTGCCTTGCAGCGCCTTCTTCTCCGGCGGCAGAGTGAAGCGCGTGTACGCGGCTCCGCACCGGCCGTCGGCCCCGGACTCGTAGGTCTTCGACGTCCGCCCCAGCAGCCAGCTCCGCGTGCCGTCGTCCCCTTCGTGGACGTAGATCCGCCCGTCCGGCTTGGCGGGCTGCCCCGGATCGGCGGGCCGCCGCCCGCCGGCCGCCCGGTGCACGGGACGCGGGATCTCGTGGTCGTCCGCGCAGACCCGCACGACCGTGATGCCGCCGGCGTCCGGAAGCCCGTCGCCGGGGAGCGTGCCGGCCCCGAGTCCCGGGTTGCTGAGCCCGGACCACACGCGGCGGCTCGCGTCCGCGTCGATCATCACGACGACCGGGTCCTCGTCCAGCCGGGGAAGCGTGTCCAGGGCCTGGTCGACGAGGTCGCGCAGTTCCTCGAAGGACGCCTGCTCGCGGCTGATCTCCGCCCCGATGGGCCCGGCGTGGAAGGCCGCGACGCCCTCGGCGTGCGGACGCCATCCACGGCCGGGGACGTACATGTGCATGTCCCACGGCCGCGACGGATCGGGATCGGCGTGCACCGCCACCAGCGATGCCACGAGCGTGGGCCGTGCCTTGGCCGCGGCGGCGTTCTGCCGCCGCACGTGCACGCCGACGAGCCGGACCGGTCGGTCCAGCGCGTAGGGCTGCATGACGGTGGCGTCCCGGAGCCGGCCGTCGCTGAAGCCGCCGACCCGCATCAGGTCCTTGAGCGCCGCCTCGGCCGGATGGTCCCGCTCGTCCGCCGCCGGCCGTGCCGCGACGAACTGTGAGGCGACCCCGAGCCCGGCCAGCGCCCGCCGGAGCGGCCGCTTGGCGTCGGGCACGCCCTCGTCCTCGTCCGCGGGGTAGATGGTCTCGACCAGCGCCAGGACGAGAGTCCCCGGTTCGGCTTTCAGCATCGGTGCCTGGGAGAGCAGGTCCGGGGCGTCCGGCCGGTCATCGCGCAGCAGCGCCGCGACGTCGTAGCCGACGACCTCGGCGCGCCGGGTGAGCCGCTGCGCGACTCCCAGTTCGGGTGTGAGGCCGGGCACCTCGGCGTGGCGGTACTTCTCCAGCTCTCCCCGCAGCCGCCTTCGCATCTCGGGCGTCCCGGTCAGCGTGACGATGCGGAGGCGCCCGTGCCCGGCCGCGCCGATGGCGGCGTCCAGCGCGTCCGCGCCGAGGCGTGAGCCGTCGGCCGACGCCCGGACCCGCACCTCCATGCGGCGCGCGCTCTTGCCCGGCCCGGTGAACGGCCGGTACGTGAGCGGTTCGGCGTTCAGCAGTTCCGCGGCGTGCTCGCCGAGCCGCAGATACGTCCGCGGCCCGACCCCGGAGCCGATCGGGTGCTCGGCGCTGGTCGCCCGCCCCGCCCGGACGCGGTCCGGATGCTCGCGCAGCACGTCCGGCCCCCAGGGCAGCGCGTCCAAGCCGCAGGCCGTGACGATGTCGGCGCTGAAGTCGCCGAGGACGCTCCACCCGCCGTCCGGCCCCTTGCGGTATCCGACCGGGAGCCGCAGAAGGGCGCCGCCGCCGTGGTCCCGGCCGTGGTCGATCCACACCTTCCGGACGTCGTAGAGCCGGTCGTGCAGGCGCGTGAGGCTCGCATCGAGGACGCACACGAGATCGCCGACGCCCGGCACCGTCTTGATGTGCGGGGTGACCCGCATCAGCGCCCGCGCGTCCTCCCGCCCCCGCCGCGGCCTGGTGACCGGGTCGTCCCAGGCGACGAGGGAGCCGGCGCTGTCGAGCCGGAACGGTACCTCGCGCCCGTCGAAGGCGACGGGCCGGGCGGCCAGGCGCCGCGCCACGACCCAGTGCAGCACCCGGAAGATCCACGGCTCCGGGGCCACTCGCCCGGCGGCCGGCCGCGCCACGGCGTCGCCGAGGGATGTCCGCAGCGGGGCGACCCCGGCCAGCAGCGGCGCCAGCACGTTCGTGTCCGAGCCGCGGCACAGCCGTTCCCACTCCCGGACGGCGATACCGAGGATGCCCGGGTCGATCGGCTCCGTTGTCACCAGCAGGACGTCACCGTCCCGCCGCCGGGTCCGGGGGAGGATGAGCACGGGACGCCCCGTCGTCGCGGACAGCGCGTTGGCCAGCGACGCGTGCGGCGCACGGGCGCGGTCGTTCCTGCCGCGCCACCGCTTGCCCAGGTCGGAGAGGGCGTCCATGACCCCGGCGGGCAGCGGATACACCCACAGGTCGCCGAGCGTCTCGGCGGGAAGCCGGAAAGCGGACGTCTGCAACATCGTCACTCCTCGGGGGAGGGACCGGCCGCGCGCCGGTCGGCGAATTCGAAGAAGGCCCGCAGGGTGGGGCCGTAGAGGCGCAGCAGGCGGTCGAGCTCGCCGGACGCGGCCCACGCCTCCCGCAGTTCGCGGATGAGATGCGGCAGGTCCGACCTGCCGCGCGTGTCGAAGAAGGCGTGGTCGACCAGGTACACCTTGCCGGGGGTGCCGCCGCGGCGGGCCCGGCCGACCAGCTGGACGAGCCCGATGACGATCTCGGCGACGACGCCGTGCTGCACCCAGCCCGGCTGCGACCGGAAGAACTGCGCCGACCGCACCACCTCGTCGAAGTGCCGGCCCGCCCGGCTGATGCGCCGCCTGAGCCGGTCGAGCGGCTCGTCGTCGCGCCGCCGCTGCTCCGCCCACAGCCGGTGGTTGATGTGGGCGAGCAGTTCGGTCGGCTCGTCGATGATCGGGATGGGCCGGACGACGAGATAGATGGCGCCCAACGCGGAGACCGCCCCGTCCAGGATGTTGACCCCGCGCTCCACGGTGGCCAGCGGCGCGATCAGGATGCGGGCCCCCGTCGACGGGAACTGCTCCACCTCGTCCGCGGTGAGCGTGTGCCAGCGCGAGTCGGCCATCACGTGCTCGTCGTCCTGCCTGGCGACGACGCACAGCGAACCGGACGCCGCGCCCGCCCGCACCATCCCTTCGGCGAGGTCCAGGCAACTCGCGTAGGAGGTCGTGGCGACCAGGATCAAGTCACGCCCCGGCGTCCCCGCCCGGTCCCGGTTCGCGGCCAGCCGATCCAGTTCCGGCTGGAGACTCGCGCGATGCAAGGACTCGCCCAGCTCCCGCAGGTTCAGCTCCCGCTGCCGCCCCTGGACGCCCGAGACCCGGATCGGCGTCCGGTCGCCGGTGAACGCCTGCGCCGGGAGGACGGTCACCCCGGTCGGGTCGGTGTCGGGCACACTCCACGTGGGCGCGGTGTGCACATGGTGGTGCGGCGCACCGGGGAAATAGGAGGTCGCCGACAGCCCGAGGACCGCCCTCGGCACCCCGGCGCGCGCACGCGCGGTGAGTTCCCCGAGATACAGCACGTACCCGTGGGGGTCGCCGCCGAAGGCGGCCATCGACAGCTTCGACTGCCGCGGCGACTCGGGGTCGTGGCGCTCCTTGAACGCCAGGAACAGCCGGCCGAGCGGGCTGCCGGGCATCGCCGTCCACGTCGTCAGCCCGCCGAGCGCGTCGGCGACCTGCTCGGCGGACTCGGCGCCGACCGCCCGCAGGTGCGAGGTGTGGACGAACAGCTCCTGGAGCCGCAGGCGCAGCGGCTCCAGGTAGGCGCGGCGGACCATGCGCTCGGTGAGGGCGCCGCGCTCGCGGTCGTCCGGCACGACCGGCTCCAGCAGCCGGGCGAGCCGCGCCAGATGCGCCGGCAGGATGGCGTCCCGGCAACCCGCCGAGATCGCCCGCAGGATCGAGGCGATCTCACCGAGGACACCTTCCCGGTCGGCTTCGGAGACTCCGGCGAGCCGCAGCGCGCCGGCCGCGTCGGAGACGGAACCGGTGTAGAGGTCATGGAGTGCCTGCGTCTCCTCCGGCGCGACGTCCCGCTCGTCCGGGGCGAGCCCGAGGAGCCGCGCGGTGATCCACGCGTCCTGGCCGCGCGGGACGATCCAGTGGTCGGTGCGCCACCCCGGCCGGTGCGCCCTGACCGGCTGGAGCCAGCCGTGCGCGAGGCTCGCCGCGTATCCCATGGACAGCAGCTGCAGATCAGACAGGATCGGGCGGACCGCCCCGTCGATCTCGGCGGGCACCTGCCCGAACGCGGTGCGGAACTCGTCCTCCAGCGTGTGCAGCGGCGTGGTGTTCGGCCCGTCCGCGAGGACGAGATGCCGGGCGCTGCGGCCGATCACCGCCGCCTGGAACTGGTCCAGTTCGTCGATGGCGATGAGCCGGCAGTGGCGCAGCAGGAACTCCTCCACGCTGAGCCGGTCCGACGTCGCGGGCGCCGCCCCGCCGGAGGCTTCGAGCGGGATGTGCATCCGCCCGGTGAAGAACGTCTGGTGAGCGGTGACGATGACGTCGGCGCCGGCGGCCTCCCGCATCAGCCGGAACTTGCCGCACCCGGCGAGCCACGGGCAGGCGCGCGGGCTGCCCGGCCGGTCGTCCCCGCCCGGACGGGCCTCGCGCAGGTCGCGGCACGGTTCGTGCCCCGGCCGCCACGCCTCCACGTCCGCGTCGGTCTCGGCGGACGCCGCGAGCGCGCATCCGTACGACAGCCGCTCGTACGCCCAGGCGCCGAACCCGTCCGGGTCGTCGACCGCGGCCTTCTGCGCGTCGTCCATCAGCCTGGCCGGCGACAGCAGCGGCGTGCAGGACGCCGGGATCCCGAGCAACGACAGGTTGCTCTCGATGCGGTACGCCAAGCGCAGCGCCGCGGCACGGGTCGGGACGACGAGCGCGGCCGGCAGATGCCGTTCGGCGGCGAGCGTCCCCATGACTTCCAGCAGCACCGACTTGCCGAACCCGGTCGGCGCCTGGAGGATCTTGGTGAGCCCGCCGGCGCCGATGCGCAGCGCATCGCCGGCGGCGTCCCCGTTCCCGTCGACGAGCCTGGCGAACAGTTCGTTGATCCGCGGCAGCCGGTGCCGCTCGCCGCGGACGGCGTCGATGCGCCGGGCCATGTCCCACAGGCGATCGGCTTCGAAGACCACCTCGTCCAGACGCGGGGCGTCCGCTACCGGCAACGCCGTCTGGGGTTGCGGGCTCAAGTCGGCCAGGTCGTAGACGGCGCGGGTCGTGGGCGTCGCGGCTCCGTGCGGCCCGGTGCGCAGGATCGTCCTGTACCGGCCGGGGGCGGCGGTGCCGGTGACCCTGGCGCCGTCGCGGTGCAGACGGCGCAGGTCGTCCAGCAACCTGTCCGCGTGCTCCAGCGCGGGCAGGCCGTGGTCGGGCTTGAACGGTTCGCCGGCCTGCCCGTGGTAGCCCGCCAGGCACCCGGATTCGGCGGCCCTCCTCAACGCGGACGCGAAGAACTCCCCGCTGGCGAGTTCGTCCGGACGGTGCCGCAGCAGTGCGCACACCCTCTGCCGGTCGTCCTCGTCCAAATCCCAGTAACCGGGCCACGCGTCGATCCGCCCGGTGAGCAGCAAATGGGCGTGCGCCTCCGACACGGTGCCGTCCGGGTGGGGAAAGAATGCCTCGCTCAACGCCAGCGCGCACGAGATGGAGGTGCGCTCACGCGCGCGGCGCCCCCCTCCGCCCGGGCGGCTCATCGTGACCTCCCATCACTCGAGGCGACCCGCCGGATCCGGCGGTAGATCTGGTCCTCCGTGCTGACGCCGGTGCCGGGGAGCAGGCGCCGCAGCTCACCGGCCTGGTCGCTGCGGTAGCGCGGCAGGACGAGATGGTCGGCGGCGATCGGCCGCTCCTCCAGCTTGCGGGCCAGCGCGCGGGCGGACGCGTAGTCCTTGACGTCCAGCGTGAACTCCCACGTCCCGTCTCCTGCCGACGTGACCCGGATGTCGTACAGGTCCTTGCGCGGATACAACTCGGCGCGCACACCGGGCAGCGCGGCGATCCGGTCGTGCAGCCGGACCTCGACCACACCGGGCACGACGATGAACCGCCACACCGACTCGTCGACGCACACGGCGCCGTCCGCCGGACGCCTCTTCGGCGCACGCCTGGCCCCACCGGCCGGCTGCAGCGACGGCGGCGCGGACGACACCGTGTAGACGGCCTCGTGGCGAGGGAAGTCGCAGCGGACCATCGCCCCGCGAACCCGCATCGGCCACCGGCAGACCGGACACGGCCACCACGACCCGTCCCGCTGCCGCTCACCCGGGATCTCCCCGTAGGGGACGAGCGGCGGCAGGCCGAGTTCGCTCCTCGCCGCCACCAGTTCGGTGAGCACCCCCGCCGGGTGCTCGGTGATGAACCGCCGTCCCCGGCTGTACTCCTCGTCGCCGCCGGCGAGGAGCGCCTGGAAGGCGGCCTTCTCGATCTGCTCGGCACGATGCACCCGCCACCCCGGCAGCCAGCCGGCCCCCGGGTCGTCCTGGCCGGCCAGGACCTCGGCGGTGTAGTCGCAGCCGATCTCGAACGTCGCGTCGGTCAGCTGGTCGTCCCCGTCGAGGACGACCAGGTCCCGGGCCGCGGCGTCGCAGCCGGGCAGCCATGTTCCGAGCGGCCGGCGGAGCGCCGCGACCAGTTCGGCCGGCGTCGCCGGGCCACGGCCGGGCCCGCACGCCCGCATGATCACGCCGGTCATCCGGGCGATCTCCGCCCACGCCTCCGGCCGCTCCCGCCGGACGCTCCAGGCGTGACCGGCCCGGATCGCCGCCGTCACCGCGCGTTCCAGCGCCACCGGCGCATCGTTCACCGTGTTCGCCATGGTCCGGGCTCCTCAGAACGGGGGCGGCTCGTCGTCCGCGCCGGGGTCGGCGATGCCGTCGGACACCGCTCCCGCGCGGTCGCTCACCGGTCCGGCCGCGTTCAGGACCTCTCCGGTCCGGGGGTCGATGCGCACGCCGTCCACGACGATCGGCGCCTTCGGGTCGGCGGGGGCACGGTCGGGACACCACTGCGCGACCGGGCAGGTCCGGCACCAGGAACCCGGGTCGGGTCTGAACACGCTGTCGGCGTGCCACCCGGACACCATCCGCCTGATCTCCCGCGCGGCCGCCTCCCGCACGGCCGGGTCGGCGGCGTCGAACGACAGGACCTCCGCCGACTCCGGCGTCAACGTCTCCAGCTCGACGGTGCCGGTCCCGTCCCCGCCGAGGACGCCGTGCTCGATCAGCCGGACGGCCAGCGCCAGCTGCGGCACCCGCGCGAACACCTCGCCGGCGTCACCGCCCGGCACGGCCACCAGAGTCGTCTTCTGCTCCCGGTACACGACGCGGCCGCCGATGTCGCGGATCAGGTCGGGATAGGCGATGACCACCACGTCCGCCGCCGGGTCATAGGCCGCGACGGTCGGCTCCGCGGTGACGTGGCCACCCGCCCCCAGGGAGCAGGACGCGAGGTGAGCGACCAGGTACGGCCGCGCCTCCCGGTACTCCTCGGGCGTCATGACCGCCGCCGCCAGGCCGAGGTCGTCCGCGTCGCCGTCCGGGAGGTCGGCCGGGGTGCACGCGCGGGCGGGGACCCGGCTGTGCGCCGCCTCCAGCCACCGGTGGACGGCCCGGCCGCGCCGCGCCGCCGAACCGTCCGACCAGGTAGCCGCCGGAAGATGCAGTTCGCGGAGGTGGGCCTGCGCGGGGCAGACGAGATACTGCCGTCCGGTCGTGACCGACCACGTGCGGCGATGCGTGCCGCCGCCGTTGATCCCCAGCAGCCCCGGCGCCTGCGGCAGCGCGTCACAGGACGCCCGCGCCTTGCAGCCGGCGCAGTCGGAGCCCGGCCGCTTGACGTCGGCGAACACGATGTCGGTGACGAGGTGCCGGGTCTTCTCCCGGTAGCCGCGGCGGATCTCGGCTGGCGTGTCGTCCACGAGGACCCGGGGCCGCACCCCGGCGGCCAGCACCACCTCCACCACCCGAACCCGCGACGGTTCGCGCTCGTCGGGAACGACGCTGACCGGTATGTCCCGGTAGACGTTCCCGGAGGCGCGCTGCCCCGCCGCCGCCACGAAGGCCAGCGCCTGGTTGGAGGGGGCGTCGCGCTCTCCGGCGCGCCCCATCCGCAGCCGCCGGAACTCGCGGACGTCGCCGTCCGCCGACGTGTACCAGCGACCCCACGCGGTGAGCATCCGCCGCTCCGCCGCCGACTCGTACTGGACGACCCGGGGGAGCGGGTCAGGGACGAGCGCGACCCCCTGCGCCTCGAGGTCGTCCGCGATCCATTCGGCGGCCTGGAGATAGGCGTCGCAGGCGTGCCTCACCCAGACCACGACGCCGGGATGGACAGCCGAACGGTTCCCGCTGACGACGCTGTCCACGGCGGCGTCGGCGGTCATGTCCCGGTACTCGACCAGGTCGAGCGCGGCCTGGACCAAGCCCAGCGGGAACGTCTCCCAGGGCGCATACCGGCGCTTCTCGTACACGCGCGGCCGGAGCAGAGGCCGGGCCTTGAGAGCGGTGTGCTGGGGGCAGTGCCTGCCGTCCAGGTCGAGCGCGCTCGCCGAGAGCCGGATGACGTGCGGCTCGCCGCGAAACCCGTCAGGCGCAGTCCAACGTTGTAATGTCATGGCGTCAAGTAGAGCACACGTGAACTCAATCAACCTAGAGTTTGAGGAAAAATGCACACAGTGCCGGAGCGGCTGACTGTGGCCGCCCTGTCTTGCCCCACGTCACCCTGCTGATCGCCGCCGGCGTTGGCCGCGGCAGACCATCGAGGCCGGGCTGGTGATGCGGGAGCCCATGCTCCGTGCGCCCGGCCGGGCTGCCCCGTCAGGTGGCGCGACGAGATGCGTGGCAAGTTCGGGGTGGACTACCGCCGACACCACAGCTGTCATACGGAGCGGCGACCCGAGTCCCCGTCGAACTACGGCTCCAGGAATACTTGATGCGGGTAGCCGGGATCGAGGGCCACCGCGCCCTCCACCAGCAGTTCCCGGCCGCGTACCATCTCCCATTTGGCGCCGAACCCTCTCGCGGCCTCAAGCGCCAGCAGCGATGTGAAGGCCACACGTTCTCCCTCCGGCCGGTAGACCAAGGTATCGGGGAACTCCTCACGCAGCCGCTCGATGGAAGCCTCTCGTGCCGCGCGGAACAAGGAGAAGTTGAAGCTCCGGAGTGCGCCTACGGGAAGCAGCGGCCCTTTCTTGTCGACGTACAGCAGCACGTCTTCACCGACCTCGGTAGAGATCTGCTCCAGGGAACTGGCGCTCCACCCCCTGAAATCGCTGGACTCATCGAAGTCGAGTTCGATCGGGCCTGTACTGCTCACTCCGAGCATGCGGAAGTCGTCGAAATCCCAGGTCGCCGGTCTGCCGTCACCCCGGACCGGCACGACGAGTTCCTTCGCGTCCATGAGAGATTCGGCAAGTCTGAGCCGACGCCCCTTCAGCATGGTCACCTGCCGCATCCACTCCCGGGCGCTCGCGCTGACATCCCTGGTACGAACGCCGAGGGGAGTCTCCCGCTCGAAGGAAGCGAGAATATTCGCCCTGTCCGGACGGAGTTCGTGACGAACACCGCCGTCCGCGGGGTATGGAAGCCGATGGTCGAATCCCAGGCGGCTGATGTCCTTGGGAATCCCGTCCGGGAACGCTTCGCAGAAGTAGATGGACCCCGTATCCAGCGGGTCGTGGCTCTTCTCGGGGTCATAGTCCGGATCCGGAACCCACTTCAATCGGATGCAGGAGTCGCAACTGCTCAGCGGCGGGATGATACTCGTCATCGCTTACCTTTGAAGTGCTCGTCGATGAACCGACCGATGGCCGTGATATCGAACGCGGATGAGGACTGACCCGCCACTCCGCAAAGCCTTCGCCAATCATTTCGCTCGCGTTTAGTCTGCCGTACGTCCCCAGGCCCTCGTCCGGCATTCGCCGGTCGTTGGGGATCGTCTGCCACTTCCAGGCCCTCATGCGCCCATCCACGGGCCCCCTGAAACCGTTTCGTTCAACCGAGCACAGGTGACCCGTTGTCGTGAGAATCACGACCGACTGGTCGGCCTGACACGGAAGTCCGGCCGGTCTTCGAGCGGGTGGAGACGCCCTGCACAGCAGGTCGTCTATCGCTGCTCGCTTTGCCGTGCCGCAAGCCACTGCTCGGTGTAGGCGGTGGCCTCTTCGATGAACTGCTCCAGACCCGCCCGATCGAAGTCCGCCTCGCCGACGAGGTAAAGCAGTATGTAGACCTGAGCTATCACAGCGGCTCTTAGGTCGTTTGGCACATCGGCCTTGAACGGAGGCGCGTCGACAGCACGACGGATAATG